>NZ_JALHBK010000009.1:0-280409 GCF_031570565.1 Nonomuraea sp. 3-1Str | reverse complement strand
CCGGGGGGGCGCGGGCGGGGAGGGCCGGCGGGCGGCGGGTGCGGCGCCCCCTGGGCCCCCGCCCGGCCCCGCGGCCGGGGCGCCGTCCACCGCGCGCCCCGCCGCGGCCGCGAGCCAGCGGCGCGGCCCGGCCAGCCCGTTCGGCGGCGGCATCGCCCAGGCGTCCGGCCGGCGGACCGCCCGCGCCGCCGCGGCCGCGAGCTGCCGGTCCGGCCGCAGCCCCGGGTGCGGGTAGCCGCCGGTCAGCGGCACCACGCCCTCGGGCGGCCCGCTCAGCAGGGCCACCACGGCCGACTCGTCCACCACCCGATCGCCCAGCGCGACCGTCTGCCATGACAGGTCCGGCGCGGCGGCGGGCCGCTCGGTGCGGTGCGCCACGAACGCGCCGCTGCCCGGCCGCGTGACCACCACACCCTCGGCGGCGAGCCGGCCGAGGGCCCTGGAGACGGTCACCGGGCTGACGTTGTGGCGCCGCATGATCTCCCGGCTGGACGGCAGGCGGTCGCCGGGCCGGAGCCGGCCGGCCTCCTCACGCAGTATCGCGGCGATCTGGGCGATACTGCTATCGTTGTCCATGAAAGAGCAGAATAGCGCTATCGTCGCGGACGAGATAGCGGTCCGCCCGCCCCAGGTCACGAGGCAGGGCGGGACGGGGCTCGCCTTCCTCGGCGTGCTGGCCTTCTCGGGCTCGATGCCGGCCACCGTGTTCGCGATGCGGGGCTTCGACCCGTGGCTCGTCGCCGTCGGCCGGGCCGTCGTGGCCGCCGTCATCGCGCTCGCCTGCCTCCGGGCCGCCCGGCTCCCGCTCCTGCCGCCCCGCCGCCAGTGGGGCTCGTACGCGCTGATCTCGCTCGGCGTCGTGTTCGGGTTCCCGGTCTTCAGCGGCCTGGCGCTGCATCTCGGGGCGACGACCGCCCACTCGGCCGTCGTGATCGGCCTCCTCCCCGCCGCCACCGCCGCCTGCGCCGTGCTGCGCGCCGGCGAGCGCCCCCGGCCGCTGTTCTGGGTCGCCTGCGCGGCCGGCGCCCTCGCGATCACCGCCTTCACGCTCACCCGCTCCGGCGTGACGGGCACATGGGCCGACCTGCTGCTCGTCGGCGCGCTCCTGTCGGCGGCCGTCGGCTACACCGAGGGCGGCCGGCTCGCCCGTGACACACCCGGCTGGCAGGTCATCTCGTACGCGCTCGTCGTGTCCCTCCCGTTCACCGCGCCCGTGACCGCCGTGCTGGCCGTGACGACGCCGGTCCATCCGTCGGCCGAGGCGCTCGCCGGCTTCGCGTACGTGGCGGTGGTGTCGATGTTCGTCGGCTTCATCCCCTGGTACGCCGGCCTGGCCAGGGGCGGGATCGCCCGCGCGGGCCAGACGCAGCTCGCGCAGCCGGTGCTCACGCTGGTGTGGGCGTGGTTCCTGCTGGGGGAGCGGTTCGGGGCGGTGACGGTGGCGGGGGCGCTGGCCGTGCTGGCCTGTGTGGCGATCACCCAGCGCACCCGTACGTGAACCCGCCGCGTCGTGCGGCTCAGACGCTTGCCAGGCATGACGGCTCCGCGCAGGATGGGGGGTGGAGGTGTCACATGGCGGACCTCACGATCCCGGAGGGCGGCTTCTGGCCGGCCCCGGAGATCCCGCAGCCGAACATTTACCCGATGGAGTGGCGGGTCGAGACCGCCAAGCTCGCGGCCATCTACGAGAAGTCCAAGCGCACGGTCTGGAACCCCGCCGACCTGCCCTGGGACGGCCTCGACCCGGCCGACTTCACCCGCGAGCAGCGGCTCGGCATCATGTACTGGTTCGCCGTGCTGGCGAACTTCGACGCCTCGGGGCCGGCGGTCTTCGCCCGGGCCACCATCCAGGCGTTCGAGAAGCACGAGGAGGACCCGGTCCGCAAGTGCTTCTTCTCCATCACCCGCGACGAGATGAACCACGAGGAGTGCTGCCAGCGCGCGATCGCCAAGCTCTGGCCCGGCGGCCCCCTCGACTGGACGCCGTCCGACGACCTGGAGCGGGCGGCGCACAACAACATCGGCTGGCTGTACCACAACGGCGGCCGCTACTGGAACGGCTACAACACCGCCGTCGGCAAGTACAGCCTGCCCGTGCTGTTCACCAGCTTCATGATGGGGGAGATGGCCGCGTCCACCCTGTTCAGGGGGATGGCGTCGGGCACCACGCACCCGGTGTTCGGGGAGATGTTCCACCGCATCGGCCGCGACGAGTCGCGGCACCTCCAGATCTGCATGACCATCTTGGAGAACGAGTGGCCGGGCCTCACCGACGACACCCGCGTCCTCATCACCCGCCAGCTCCGGGCCGGGTTCGTGTTCCTGTCCATGATCCTCTGGGAGCCGCCCGGTGGCTTCTGGGAGCTGCCGCCGTACTTCCTGGCCAACCACCGCGTCCTCATGGACCACGCCCGCGACGCGGGGCTCGGAGTGCTGTCGTACGAGGATCAGGCGGAGAACTGGCGGGTGGCCATGGCCCGCGTCCGCGCCATCGTCGAGCGCTGGGGGATCGACTTCCCCGCCATCCCGGAGCTCGACCTCGAAGGCGTGCCGGTGGACTTCATCGACCCGGAGGACATCATCCCGGTGTTCTGAGGGCGTGGGCCACCCCCATGTCCCTTCATATCGGAATCGTTCGAAACGTTCGTAGTGCCCTATATCCTGGGCCTATGGCGGAGGCTGCGGATTCACCGGATCCCGACGTGGTCCGCGCGTTGCGGGCGCTGTCGAACCCGATGCGCCTGCAACTGCTGTCGTGGCTGCGCGAGCCGGAGCGCCACTTCCCGCCCGAGCAGGCCATCGCCGACCCGGCCGAGGTCGGGGTGTGCGTGAGCCACATCCAGGCCAAGGCGGGGCTGGCCCAGTCGACGGTGTCGGCGTACATGGCCGAACTGGAGCGGGCCGGCCTGGTGCGATCCACCCGCGTGGGCAAGTGGACCCACTACAAGCGCGACGAGCAGCGCATCGCCCAGCTCGTCACCGTCCTCGGAGAGACCCTCTAGGGGTTCGCGGACACTTTCTGTCGCCGCCCGGGTTGCCTGTCATATCGAGATTCTGCGATAGTCCGATATGTTGGCAAATGTGGCACGTGGACAAGGAGGCGTTCGATGGGCAGCCTGGATGGCCTGGAACTGGGGACGTACGGCGTCTGGACCTTCGACTTCGAGGGTCAGCCCGCCGCGCGGATGCGCGACGAGATCCAGGAGCTGGAGGAGCGGGGATGGCCGACGTTCTGGATCCCCGAGCTGATGGGGCGCGAGGCGCTCACCCACGCCGGCTACCTGCTCTCCTGCACCCAGCGGATGCACGTCGTCAACGGCATCGCGCAGATCTGGTCGCGCGATGCCCGGTGGACGCAGGGCGCCGCGCTCCTCCTGGCCGACGCCTACCCTGACCGGCACGTGCTCGGCCTGGGGTTCGGCGGCCTCGCGCGACCGGGGGTCAAGCCCCTGGCGGCCATGGCCGAGTACCTCGACGAGATGGACGCGGTCGACACGCCCAACCCCAGGCCGGCGGCCCCGATGCGCCGCATCCTGGCCGCGTACGGGCCGAAGATGCTCGAACTCGCCCGCGACCGCACCGCCGGCGCCCACGCCTACCACGTCAACGTGGCCCACACCGCGCAGTCGCGGGAGATCCTCGGGCCGGACGCGTTCCTCGGCGTCGAGCACCCGGTGCTGCTGGAGTCCGACCCGGCCAAGGCCCGCGCCGTCGCGCGGGAGCACCTGCACCCCTACCTGACCAGCCCGTACAACATCGCGAAGTTCCGCCGGCTGGGCTACACGGAGGAGGAGCTCGCCGACGGCGGCAGCGACCGCCTCGTCGACGACCTGGTGTTCTGGGGCGACCTGGACGCCGTCGTCGACAAGCTCCACGGCCACGTCGAGGCCGGCGCTGACCACGTCGGCGTCCAGGTGATCGGCATCGAGCCGGGCCGGACCGCGATGCCGCACTGGCGCCTGCTCGGCGACGCCCTCCTGTCGTAGGGCGCCAAGGCGTGTCGCGCATGGCAGGATCGGGACAACGTGCGGCCTCCGGAGGAGTTCGGCTATGTCGATGGAGCCAGTAACCACCTTCGACCATCGCGCCGGCGTGGAACCGTTCTGCGAGGAGGACGCGTGACAGCGGCACGAGTGCTGGTGCTCGGCCTTGATCCCGCCAAGATCCAGGGCTGGGACCCCGAGCCTGTCCAGGCGGCGATAGCACGCGGTCGGGACCGTTTCGACGACTACGGCGTCGAGGCCGACTGGTGCCTGGTGGCACTGGAGGAGAACCCTGAAGGAGCGATCGAGGAGGCGCTGACCCGCGAGGACTACGCCTGCGTGGTGATCGGTGGCGGCATCCGCACGCACGAGCCGTTGCTCGAACTCTTCGAGAAGGTGGTCAACCTGGTCCGCCGGCACGCGCCCGACGCGGCCATCGCCTTCAACAGCAGCCCCGAGAACTGCGCCGACGCGGCTCTGCGATGGCTGCCCCAGCGCATGCCGCGTGACCCCGGCACAGGGTCGCGGGACAGAGCCTAGGAGATCCGGTCCAGGGGGTAGTCGTACCGGACGAACCCGTTGAACCGCGCCACCTTGTCATACAGGGCGCGGGCGGAGGCGTTGTCCTGCTTGGTCGTCCAGTACAGCCGAGCGGCGCCCCGCCTGCGCGACTCCTCGGCCACCCGCTCGATCAGCCCCCGAGCCGCCCCCTGCCCACGCGCCGCCTCGCCGACGAACAGGTCCTGCAGATAGCAGGACTCGGCGGACCAGAAGGTCACGTGGAACAGGTAGTGCGCGATGCCGACCAACCGCCCGTCCAGCCACGCCCCGACCCCGTGCACCTCCCGGCCGTCCATCAGCCGCCGCCAGGTCTCCTCGTACCCCTCGTCGGGGACGTCGGTGCGGTAGAACGACTTGTACCCACGCGCCAGCACTTCCCAGGCGGCACGATCCTCAGCACGCAGCGGGCCTATGTCGATCACGCTGGTCATCCTCGCACACCCCGTACCACTTGCTCGAGGCGAGAACCGCACGGAGCAATCCGTCCCGAAACCCCTGATGATCCTCATGCCCTGATCGAGTCACTCTGCGCCGTCGTAGCCGACCGCCGCATGTCCGCCGGTGTAGCCGTTGGCGAAGAGGCGGAAGTCCACTAGGCCGGCCTCCGCCTCAAGGGCCCTCAGATAAGGCGCGCACGTCGGCGGCCTAGGCGTCGGCGACCTCTCGGTCGGCGGCCCGCCGCTTGAAAGAAGGCGCGCGGGACCGCGGGGTGAGGCCATGTGGCCCTCCCATGTCCGCCTCGCACCCTCAGAGCGGTGTCGAGTGCATGGGCGGCTCCTCCGACTCGGCATCGCCCCCGTCCGCCGCGACGGGCCACGAGTCCTTGGGGCAGACGTAGCTCCCCCGCTGCGGGACCGTGTAGATCCACCCTTGCTCACGAAGCAGCGCCATCGCCCGTCGCACGGTCTCCCGCGCGACACCGTACTGTCCCACCAGCACGCTCTCCGCCGGAATGGGTCGCCTCGGCGGCAGCTCACCGGCCATGATGCGACCGCGGAGCTCCTGCGCTATCTGCTGATAGAGCGGCATCTTCTGAGCATCGCGGGATGTGTCTCTTCGGGGGCCCACGAACGTGCCCTCGCCCTGGACCGTGTGAACGAGGCCTTCGGCGCGGAGAACACCGATCGCGCGCCGCGCGGTCGTGCGGGCCACGCCGAAATCCCGCTGGATCTCCGCCTCGCTGGGCACCGGCCAGCCGGGCCGGAGCTCGTTGACGATCCGGGTGCGAAGGATGGAGCTGATCTGAAGGTAGAGATGAGTGTCACCCTCGGGATCGACCATGGGGCTCAGCGTACGAGGGTTGCCGTGACCTTGGAGGACTACTGCTGGTGTTCGTCCGGCCACTTGTCGGGGGTGCTCACGAACGTGCCCCGGTAGGCGACGGTGAACACCCAGCCGAGGTCCCTCAGGTGAGCCACCGCCTGCCGGGCGGTGACCTTGGCGATGCCGTACTCGCTCATCATGGACTTCTCGCCGGGGATCGCCCGGTTCGGCGGGAACTCACCTTGCCTGATCCGCTCGGCGATCTCTTCCGCGATCTTCTGGTACAGCGGCACCTTCCGCGCCGCCCGCGGTCCACCCGGCTGCCCGACGAACGTGCCCTCGCCCTGGATGGTGTACGCCATCCCCTGCTCGCGCAGCTCGCGCGCGACTCTCCGGGCGGTGGTGCGGGCGATCTCGTAGTCCCGCTCCAGCTTCGCCTCGCTGGGGACGGGGTCGCCCGCTTTCAGTTCTCCGCGTTCGATCTGCTCGCGGATCAGATCGGCGACCTGCTTGTAGATCGGCACGGGACCCTCACGATCAAGCACCCAGGGAGTATAGACCAAACCGTACATCAAAGTACAAAGCAGACGCACGTGCGAACCAGTGGATACGAGCTAGACCTATGAATACGTATGCGGTACGATACTGAGCATGTCCTCGGAACTGGAGTTCTGCCGCAGGTGTCAGGTGGCGTTGCTCGTCGGGGCGGCAATGGATATCGACTGGGAGCCGGAAGTGGATTGGAGTGAACGGGTGCGGGTGTGTGACTACGCCCCGGTCTGCCGGCACGTGCTGTACGAGCTCTGTCAGGCCGGCGGCCTCAGGTTCATCCGGAAGGTCAACAAGCGAGGTAGGCGAAGAATGATGCTGGCATCACCCCGCATGATCGCGGCCAGGGCCAATGCTGTGTGGCGACGGGTGGGGATACCTGCTTGAGCTGGATGACGGTGTGCGAGGACGCTTCGCTGGAGTCATGGGCATCACCTGCGGGTTGTCGCGTAGCCCTTGTGTCGTCTTGGCCTCTGTGGGCTCTGGCTGGTGCCCGGCCCGACCATGTGTTGGGTGACCGTCGGCGTGCAGATCATGCACTCACTCGCAACGGGCGCCACCTGTGGGCTGCCGGCCCTCACGGGCCTGGGCGCGACGGTTCGATCGTGTCGCGTCAGTCATGTGGGGCACCCAGGTGTGATTCCTACGGCTCACCCCCCTCTTTCCGGCGCCCAAGGGTGTGGGGCCTGGGGTAGCCGTCTCCGTGAACGCCTGACGCCATGCTTGCCGATCGCGACTCTCGCGATGACAAGTGCCCGATCATAAGCCGCAGGCCCGCCCGCAGATCATTCGCGGGGACACCGGTCCGGCACCGGCCAGGCTCACCGTGCGCCACTTGTGCACCAAAATCGCGCCGACATCCGCCAAGCGTTCGCCCGGCCGCCTACGGCTCATCTGCCGGCGACGACCTGCCTCATCGCGTTCGGAGTCATGAGTCGTGCCTTGTTCGGCCGTCTGCTGCATGTCGCCGCTTGTACGAGATCGCGTAGCCGCACGGGGAGACCGCACGTCTCCATGCCGGCGGGGATGCCGCCAGCGATCTGTTGGTTCCGATTCTTCGCAGGCCCTGTCACGGCCTGCGACACCAAGCCCTCCATCGGACGCGTGTCGCTCGCATCTGATGGAAGTGGGTCTTGCCGAGTGTGTGAACGCCCACTCACCACGCCCGCAAGGCCCCGGGTATCCCGGCCGCCCAGCTGCCGCAAGAGGTGGCCGGGGCTGTCCCTCTCGCAGGCCCTGGTTCGCTCCCTGGGGCTGCGAGAGGGACACCTTCCTTGGAGGAGGGACGCGGTCCCGCGCTTTCCGGGTGTCGCGGGACCGCGTCGCGGCGGGTACCGGCCTGGAATCTCCGCCACGGCCGTCCCGCGCGAAAAGGATGGCATGCGGTCTCGTGCCGTCACTGGGGTTCCGCGCTATCGGCGGGATCATGGCTTTTGGGCGGCCTGCGGGCTGAGGGCGCGGTATCGAGGCTTCCGGGGCAGTGCTCTGGGTAGCCGGCGCGGCGCGGAGATCGGCCGGGCGGTTCATGGGGTGGTGGGCAGGAGTACGTCTCAGTAGGTGTCGATGACGATGGTGTTGTCGGAGTAGTTCCGCTCAGGCGCCGAGGTGGTGGCGGCGGCTCGCAGGTGAAAAGGGCCGCCTGCGGATTCCTGGCGCTTGACCTTCACCTCGAAGTGCTGCGGGAAGGGGCCGTACCCCAGGTCGCAGGTCGCCCCGAAGTGACCCAACTGGCATAGGGCGGTGCCGTTTCGTACCCCGGTGATGACCTGGCCCTGGGAGACATAAAGGTCGAGCTTCACCCGCCCCGCCTGGTTGTCCGCGCCGACGCTCACGATGTAGGTGGCATAGCCGGGTTCCGTGCCGTTCACCCAGACATTTCCGATCGTCTCGGCATGGGCAGGGGCAGCAAGCATGGTGCCGGCGGCAAGAGCGCCAAGGGCGTATCGCTTCATGAGCATTCCTTGTCAACAGATGTGACAGGACCAACACTTGAAGGTTGCCGCGGCGCAGTCAGGGAGCTCAATTACCCATCGGGTAATGCGATCTTGCTTCGAAGGCCGCGCCGGCAGATCCGGGTTCGGGCGCGTGACACGGTCAGGGGACCGGGACGCGTTTCCAGGCCGTGTCCGTGATGATCAGATGGTCGAGGAGGCGGAGGCCGACCGTGTGCGCGGCCGCCGCCAGTCGAGCCGTGGCCGTGAGGTCGTCGTTGCTGGGGTCGAGCGAGCCGCTGGGATGGTTGTGGGCCACAGCGAAGGCGGCCCCGCCGGAGGTCAGGACCGTCGCGATGATCTCCCGTACCGGCACGGCCGTGTGGTCGGCGCCGCCCTCCGTGAGGACCGTGCGCCGCAGGACCGCCCCTCGTGGGTCGCACACCACCACGACCAGCCGCTCGCGCGAAAGCCCCTGGAGCAGCGGGGCCGCGACCGTGGCCAGGTCGGACGTGCTCGTGATCCTCGGCCGCTCAGGATCGGCCTGCGCTCGGCGTACGAGATGGAAGGCAGCCGCCACCCGCGCCGCCTTGGCCGGACCCACGCCCCGCACGGCCAGCAGGCGGTGCGGCTCGGCGCGGGCCAGGCCGTCGAGATCGCCGCAGTGCTCGATCACCTGGGAGGCCAGGTCCATCGCGCTCGTCCCGCGGAAGCCGGAGCCCAGCAGCACGGCCAGCAGCTCACGGTCGGCGAGCGCGGCCGGCCCGCTCGTCATGAGTCGCTCTCGGGGCCGCTCCCGGGAGGGCAGGTCTTTGACTCGCACAGAATGGTTGTATCAACGAGGACCGACAAGCTTGGGCGGCGAGCTTCTGACTCGGTCACGCCGGTCCTCGGATGGCGAAGGTGCTCCGGCCGGCCCGTGTAGAGGAGGGAGCGGCGGGTCTGTGCGCTCGCGCGGTGGTCCGCCTGCACAGGGGAGGAGGCGTTCTGGGTGAACGGCCTGTGCGGGGCGTCTTCCGTGGGCGGATCAGTTGACGGGCATGCTGTACATGACCCGGAAGCGGTCGCCGGGGAGCACGATGTCGCTGGTCTCGACCGGGCGCTCGCCGGCCCAGTGGGTACGTTCCACGTGCAGGACGTGCGTGCCCGCCGCAAGTTGCAAGGCATCCGCCTCGCCCGGGCGCGGCACCCGCGTGTGCACGGCCTCCCGGATCTCCGTGATCTTGACGCCGTGCGCGTACATCCTGGCCACCACGCTGCGCCGCTCCTCGTCCAGATGGGCCGCGAACTCCACGGACTCGTACGAGGTCGCGAGCTGGAGCGGTCTCCCGTCGCCGCGGTACAGGTAACGCGTTCTCGTCAACTTGGCCGACAGCGGCACCCGCAGCCGTCTTGAGATCTCGGGAGTGGCCTCGGCGGAGTCGCTCTGCCATTCCCACGTCACACGCCGGCCCTGCGTCTGGAGATCGGCGGCGAACGGGGTGGGGTGGTCCGGGAAGCGCCATCTGTGCAGGGGCCACAAAATGGGACGCTCCCTGACGTAATGGCCCGATCCCACGCGGCCGATGATGAGGCCCTCGGCGACCAGCACACGGAGTGCATGACGAGCCGCGGTCTCACCGACCTGGTATTTCCGGGTCAACTGCGCCCGTGAGGGGATGGGCGCGCCCGGGGAAAGGGTGCCGTCGTTGATCTGCCGCCGAATGTCCTCTACGACGCGCAGGTAGACCGGATCTGAGGTGGCCACTAATTCATCCCTGGGGGGTTCGGGTGAGGCGTTGCCCTATGTTGCCGTATTCGGCAGGTAACCGACCGTCATCGACGACCCTTGGAGCCCCAACTTTGCGGCAGCGCAAAATTATCGGAGAAACCTTGTAACGCCGATGTAAGACGGCGCGATTGTCCGGTAGAGGTCGTCGATGTGTGTACCCCCGAGCACATATCGGCGACCTCTACCAATGAGGGGTGGTAGGGGGCCTGTGCCGTAGGCCCCGCCGATCTTCCCCGCCCCGCTCTCCTTCCTGGGCCGCTCATGCAGGAGCCACCCCGCACCGGCCGCCGGCGAACGACCGTCGCTCGCCGCCTGGCGTATGACGGCGCCGGTTCTCGAACGGCGATGCCAGGGGCCGCGATCCGGGGTCCGCCACGCCCCGACCTGGGCGGGGGCGGTGACCGTTGGTGCGAGCCGTGGATGTCCGGGATGTCATGGGAAGTGGTGCCCTGGATGGCCTGTGAGGTGGGCGAAGCGGGGTGGCGGCGTCCAAGCGTTTTGGGAATCCAGGTAGCGTTCGCACTATGGCATCGCCAACTGGAACCACGGAAGCGCCCTTCGGCCGCATGCTGACCGCCATGGTCACGCCGTTCACCGCCGACGGCGCGGTCGACTATCCGGCCGTTCGGCGGCTCGCCGTCTATCTGGTGGACGAGCAGCGCAACGACGGCCTGATCGTGAGCGGTACGACGGGCGAGTCGCCCACCACCTCCGACGAGGAGAAGCAGCGTATCCTCAGTACGGTCCTCGAAGCGGTCGGGGATCGGGCTACCGTGGTTGCAGGGGCGGGTACGAACGATACGCGGCACAGTGTCGAGTTGGCGAGGGCGGCGGCGCGCGCCGGTGCGCACGGCCTGCTCGTGGTCACGCCGTACTACAGCAAGCCCCCGCAGGAGGGCCTCTACCGGCATTTCGCCACGGTGGCCGATTCGACGGACCTGCCGGTGATGCTCTATGACATTCCTGGACGCAGTGGCGTGCCGATCCAGACCGCGACTCTGATCCGGCTGGCGCAGCACGAACGCATCGTCGCCGTGAAGGATGCCAAGGGCGACCTGTTCGCCGGCAGCCAGGTGATGACGATGACCGATCTCGCCTACTACTCCGGCGACGACGTGCTCAACCTGCCGTGGCTGTCGGTCGGCGCGGCCGGTTTCGTGAGCGTCGTGGGTCACGTGGTCGGGGCGCAACTGGCCCGCATGATCGAGCTGTACCGCGACGGAGACGTCGCCGAGGCGCTCGCCGTGCACCGCCAGCTGGCCCCCGTGGTCGAAGGGATCATGATGAGCGCGGGCGGCGCGATCATGGCCAAGGCCGCGCTGGCCATGGTGGGCATGCCTGTGGGTCCCGTACGGTCGCCGCTGGTAGCCGAGACGGAGAGACAGAACGCTGAGCTGCGCGCTTGCCTGGTGGCAGGCGGAGTGAAGTTGACAGATACCTAAAACGGGGAGGAACCGGGAGTTTTGAGAACACGATTCAACAAGGGGACACGAGCATGAGTCATCCACATCCGGAGCTCGGGCCCCCACCGGCGCTGCCTGAGGGTGGTCTGCGCATCGTCGCGTTGGGCGGGCTCGGTGAGATCGGCAGGAACATGGCGGTCTTCGAGTACGAGGGCCGTCTGCTGATCGTCGACTGCGGGGTGCTCTTCCCCGAGCCGGACCAGCCGGGCGTCGACTTGATCCTGCCCGACTTCGAGTACATCAGGGACCGGCTCGACGACGTCGAGGCCGTGGTGCTGACGCACGCCCACGAGGATCACATCGGGGCGGTTCCCTACCTTCTGCGCGAGCGGCGCAACATCCCGCTCATCGGATCGAGGCTGACCCTGGCCCTCATCGAGGCCAAGCTCACCGAGCACCGCATCCAGCCGACCAAGCTCGAGGTGATCGAGGGCGAGCGGCACAGGTTCGGGCCGTTCGAATGTGAGTTCCTCGCGGTCAACCACTCGATTCCCGACGCCCTGGCCGTCGCCATCCGGACGCCCGCGGGCATCGTCCTGCACACCGGCGACTTCCGGATGGACCAGTTGCCGAGCGACGGCCGGCTCACCGACCTGGGCGGGTTCGCCCGGCTCGGATCCGAGGGCGTCGACCTGCTGATGTCCGACTCGACCAACGCCGAGGTGCCGGGGTTCGTCACCAGCGAGCGGGAGATCGGGCCGGTCATCGACGAGGTCATCCGCACCTCCGAGCAGCGGGTCATCGTCGCCAGCTTCGCCTCCCACGTGCACCGCATCCAGCAGGTCATGGACGCGGCCGCCCGGCACGGTCGCAAGGTGGCGCTCGTCGGCCGCTCCATGGTGCGCAACATGGGGGTGGCCCGTGATCTCGGCTACCTCAAGGTGCCGCCGGAGCTGATCGTCGACTCCCGCGACATCGAGGCGTACCCGCCGGAGGACGTGGTGCTCGTCTGCACCGGCTCCCAGGGCGAGCCCATGGCCGCGCTGTCGCGGATGGCCAACCGCGACCACCCGATCCGGGTCACCGAGGGCGACACCGTGCTGCTCGCCTCGTCGCTGGTACCCGGCAACGAGACCGCGGTCAACAAGGTGATCAACGGGCTGACCCGGTGGGGGGCTCGCGTCGTCCACAAGGGCAACGCCAAGGTGCACGTCTCGGGGCACGCCGCCGCCGGCGAGCTGCTGTACGTCCTCAACCTGACGCGTCCGTCCAACTTCATGCCCGTCCATGGAGAGTGGCGGCATCTGCGCGCGCACGCGAGACTCGCGGAGCTCACCGGGGTGCCGGAGGACCACATCGTGATCGCCGAGGACGGCGTCGTGGTGGACCTGGTCGACGGCCGAGCGAAGATCGTCGGCGCGGTCCACGCGGGTTATGTGTACGTCGACGGCTCCTCGGTCGGTGAGATCACCGACACCTCGTTGAAGGATCGCAGGATCCTCGGCGACGAGGGGTTCATCTCGGTGGTGATCGTGGTCGACTCGAACACCGGGAAGCTCACGGCGGGGCCGGAGATCCACGCCCGAGGCTCGGGCATCGATCCCGCGCAGTTCGACCAGTTCATCCCGCAGATCGAGAAGGCCCTGGAGGCCAAGGCCGCCGACGGGGTGGTCGACATGCAGGAGATTCGGCGCGTGGTCCGGCGTACGGTCGGCCGCTGGGTGAGCGACACCTACCGTCGCCGCCCGATGATCATCCCTGTGGTGGTCGAGGTCTGACGCCTGCCTCAGCGAGGCTCGCGGTCCGGCGCAGTGCTTTCGCGCTGCGCCGGATGCGCACGCGCACGCCGGCCGGTGGCGCATGACCGCTCGGCCTCCGTGGCCGGGCGCGGGCGTCGAGTGGTGAGGTGCGAAGTCGCCTTCCCACGCCCCCGAAAGTCGCTTGCCCGGACGAACGGGCCGTGAGTAGCGTCGTCGGCTGTGACGCCGACTCTGTACACGAAACGGCTGGTTCTGGAGCCGTACGTCCCGGAGGACGAGGAAAGCTTCGTCGCTCTGTTCCAGGACGAGAGGGTGTCGCGGTGGATGGGGGACGGTCCTTCTCCTGAGGAGGAGGACCGGGCGCTGTTCGGACGCGTCTTCACGAAGGTCTACGCGCGAGACCTGTTCGACGTCTGGGCGGTCCGGCGGGACGGGGTGCATGTCGGGCATGCCGAGATCAAGCCGACCGATGCCGTCGGAGGGCACGAGATCATCTACGCGCTGGCGCCGGCGGCCTGGGGGTCCGGCCTGGGAACCGAGCTGGCGGAGGCGATCGTCGCGTACGGCTTCGAGACCCTCGGGCTGACGGAGGTCTTCGCCACCGTGGCCGCCGAGAACCTGGTGTCTCTGGCCGTCCTGGAGAAGATCGGTTTCCGGCACGTCCGGGACATCGAGGAGGACGACGGCGGCACGACCCGCGTGCTGATCCGGACCCCCGCCCTCTAGGGGGCTTGGAGGAGACGGTCGCCGATCGGCAGAGGCGCCAACACGGGAGGCGTGTCCCGTGCGGCCGGGAAGACGAGAGGCCCGTCATCGGGTGCAGCGAGAGCGCGGCGCGCAGCGCGCCGGGATCGACGCGGTCGCCGCTCCTGCGCGAGCGGTCTCAGAGGTGAGCGAGGCGGAGTCTCTCGCGATGGCGTCGCATGCGGACCGGGTGAAGACGCCGATTCCCATGCCTTCCGTGGAGATTCCTCCAGCTACTGCGCTGATTGCTGTGCGAGTGTCCATGGCGTGGCCCTGTCGGTGGATGGTTGTCTTGTCGGCGTGGAAACCATGACCTCCGAAGGGCGGACCATCGTGCCGCCCCCACGGGGCGTGCGGTGCGGGTGGCCGCCGGTCAGCGTGACCGATCTTGACGGCGGCCAAGCCACCTCAGAAGGGAATCTGACATGACCATCGAACATCCTGCGTCCCTGCCCGTACGGCTCGGCGGCCTCGACCTGGCCAACCGGTTCGCGGTCGCCCCGATGACCAGGGTCTCCGCCGCTCCCGACGGCACGCCGACCGCCGAGATGGCCGACTACTACGCCGCGTACGCCGAGGGCGGCTTCGGCCTGGTGATCACCGAGGGAACCTACACCGACACCGTCTACAGCCAGGGCTACCTCAACCAGCCCGGCATAGCGTCGGACGTCCACGCCGGGGCCTGGCGTGCCGTCACCGAGCGCGTGCACGCCGCCGGGTCACGTGCCGTGCTGCAGCTCATGCACGCCGGCGCGCTGTCCCAGGGCAACCGGCACCGCGACGACACCGCGGGCCCCTCCGAGGTGCCGCCCCTGGGCGAGAAGATGCCCGAGTACGGCGGGCACGGGCCGTGGCCGACGCCCAAGGCGATGACCCAGGACGACATCGACGTGGCGGTACGCGGCTTCGCCGACTCCGCCGTACGGGCCCTCGACGCCGGATTCGACGGCGTCGAGGTCCACGGGGCCAACGGCTACCTGCTGGACCAGTTCCTCACCGCGTACACCAACACCCGCGACGACTCCTACGGCGGTCCGGTCGCCAACCGGGTGCGGCTGGCCGCGGAGGTGGTCGCCGCCATCCGCGCCGAGGTCGGCCCGGAGTTCTGCGTGGGGGTGCGCCTGTCGCAGACCAAGGTCAACGACTTCGTCTACCGCTGGCCCGGTGGCGCGTACGACGCTCGGATCATCTTCACGGCGCTCGCCGAGGCCGGTGCGACGTACCTGCACATCGCCAGCGAGGGACGCGACTGGATCGAGACGGCGCGGCTGGACGGCGACACGACGATCACCGGGCTCGCCCGCCTGGCGACGGGACTGCCCGTCATCGCCAACGGCGGCATGCACGAGCTGTCACAGGCCGCGCAGGTGTTGCGGGACGGTCACGCCGACCTGGTGTCCATCGGCCGGGGCGCGCTGGCCAACTCCGACCTGCCGCGACGCGTGACCGGGGATCGGCCGCTGGAGGCGTTCGACCATATGATGCTGCAGCCGATGGCCACGCTGGCCAACGCCGCCCAATGGCGGCAGGCCGCCGCACGCGTCGCCGTCTGACACCCACCGGAACACCTGGAACGGCATCATGAGCGAGAACTGGCACGGCGGCGCCGCGGCCGTCGTCACGCTGACCTTCGACGTCGACGCGGAGACGCCGATCCTCGCCGGGGGACGCGACTATGCCCGGCATGCCAGCACCATGTCACACCAGGCGTACGGTCCGGATGTCGGGCTGCCGCGCATCCTCGGCATGCTGGACGAGCTGGGAGTGCCGGCCACCTTCTTCGTGCCGGGATGGGTGGCCGAGCACCGTCCGGCGCTGGCACAGTCGATCGCCGAACGCGGGCACGAGGTGGCGCACCACTCCTACAGCCACCGGCCGCCCACCTCGATGACGCCGGAGGAGGAACGCGCCGACTTCGAACGCGGCCTGGAGGTCTTCGCCGACCAGGGCATCGAGATCGCCGGGCACCGGGCCGCGCTGTGGGAGGCCACCTGGCAGACCGCCGAGCTGGTCGCCGAGTACGGCCTGCGCTACGACTCCTCGCTCATGGGCGACGACCGTCCCTACCGCGTCCCCACGATGTCGGGTGACGTCGTGGAGCTGCCCGTCCACTGGTCGCTCGACGACTGGGAGCAGTACGCGTTCCTGCCCGCGCCGCACGTCGGCTCGGTCATCGAGTCGCCGCAGAAGGTGCTGGAGCTGTGGCGGGCGGAGCTCGACGGGATGCGCCACTACCGGTGCCTGTTCAACCTCTGCGTGCACCCGTTCCTGTCGGGCCGCCCGGGCCGGGCGATGGCTCTGCGCCGGCTCATCGAGTACGCGCTGGAATGCGGCGACGTGCGCTTCGCCCGATGCCGTGACGTGGCCGCCGCCGCGCTGACCGACCCGGACCTGCCCACCCGCCGGTCACAGGCCCCCGTCGTGGACCCCGACGTCTATCCCCTCTGAGGCTGTCACGCGCCACTCATTCCATCGCGTCGATGGTCAGGGCGAGGAACAGGTCCACGAGGTCCTCGATGCGTCCGACGTCCCTGCCGGTCAGCTCGGTGACGCGGGCCAGCCGGTTGCGCAAGGTGTTGACGTGGACGTGGAGGGCGGCGGCCGTGGCCGCCCACTGCCCGTCATGGTCGAGGAACGCCCGCAGCGTCGGCTCCAGGTCGCTGCGGCGCTGCGCGTCGTACGCGCGGACCGGTGCGAGCAGGTCGTGCGCGGAGGCGCTCAGCGTGGCCGGATCGACCAGGCCGAGCAGCAGCCGGTGTGTGCCCAGCTCGCTGAATCTCCGCACGGCCGGGCCGCCGGACGTGCGGCGCAGCACCCGGCAGGCCTCGCGCGACTGGAGCAGCGTCCGCCGCAGGTCGCCCGCATACGCGGCGACGCTGCCGAGACCGGCCACGGGACGCCGCCCGGGAAATCGCTGCGCCGTGCTCTCGACCAGGCGTTCTGCCAGGACGGGCAGCTCGTCTTCGGGCTGCCGCCAGGTGAGCAGGGCCACCACGTCGTTCGTGCCGCCGGCGACGACGGCGGGAACGCCCTGGGCCGCGAAGAACTCGCCGACCACTTCGGCCAGGCCGTGCTCGGTGGCGGCGTCGTCGGCGAAGGCCAGCGTGCAGACCGCCAGCGCTCCTGTGGGGTCCACCCCGAAGGCTCGCAACCGGCTCGCCACCTCCGGCGCCCGGTGCCCCCCGGACAGCACCATCTCCAGCAACTCGCCGGCGAAGCGCATCTCGATCGCCTGTACCGCCTGCTGTCTGGCCACCTCCAGACTGAGGAACCTGGCGGCCTGCTCCAGCGCGTCGCGCTCGGCGGCGGACAGCTCGGCCAGCGGCCGCAGGCAGATGAGCGCCGCATCGG
Source organism: Nonomuraea sp. 3-1Str (assembly GCF_031570565.1). Taxonomy (NCBI): domain Bacteria; kingdom Bacillati; phylum Actinomycetota; class Actinomycetes; order Streptosporangiales; family Streptosporangiaceae; genus Nonomuraea; species Nonomuraea sp. 3-1Str. Next base: position 263,093 of record NZ_JALHBK010000009.1, on the reverse strand, counting down.
CATCGCCGAGCGCGCCTACGGGAAACAGCGCGGCGTGCCCGCCGCCCAGGTCCAGCTCCAGCGCGGGCGGGCGGCGGGCGAGCCCCGCCGCCACGATCTGCAACTGCGCGGTGTCCAGCTCGGTGCCGGACGCCGCCAGCGGCCGGCCCATCCGGTCCACCACCGCCAGCGGCAGATCATGGTCGCGAGTGAGCACGCGCAGCACTCCCGACGCGCCCGCGCCGCGGGAGATGGCCGTGGCCAGCGCGTCGCCCCGGCGCACCATGCCGATCACTTCCTGCTGACGCTGGTCGGCGTACGTCGCGGAGACCGCCTGGGAGATCGCGGTGAACGGAACCGCCTGCGAGATCTCCAGCAGAGGCAGGTCCGCTGCCCGGCACGCGGCTATGAGCTCAGGCGGGGTGTGCGGCTGCTGGGCACGCAGCCCGAACACGATCCCGGCCGCCTTGGCGCGCTTGACGTTCGCCACGAACTCACCCGGGCTCACCTGTCCGTCCCACAGGCCGTTGGTCAGCACCAGCTCCTTTTCCCGGATGTACGGGGACGGGTCGGGCAGTTCGGTGTTGTGCACCCACGTCACCGGATTCTGCAGGGCGCCGGGCGGGCCGGGCTCCAAGATCCGCAGCTCCAGCGCCGCATTGCTGACGAGTGCTTCCAGGGTGAGCATCCTGTGAATATAGACAGTGATCTTGGATATTGCTAGAGATTCGTCCACTACTCCTCTGTGTTGAGTGAGTGGTTGTGTGGGGCCAGTCACACAAGGAGAAGCCCATGACGACCATCGATCAATCAGAGGCGGTCCGCTTCGACGCCCACGGCATCGAGCCGATCCCCGCGGCGGCACGCGACTCGACCCCGTGGCAACAGTTCTGGATCTGGTCGGGGGCCAACATCGCCCCGATCAACTGGGTGCTCGGCGCCCTCGGGATCAGTCTGGGCCTCACCCTGCTGGAGACCGTGGCCGTGATCGCCCTCGGCAACCTCGTCGGCTGCGCCGTGTTCGGCCTGTTCAACGTGATGGGGCACCGTACCGGCGTGAACCAGATGGTGTTGGGGCGAGCGGTCTTCGGCCGGCGCGGAGCGATCATCCCGGGGCTGGTCCAGGGCCTGCTGGCGATGGGCTGGGTCGGGGTCAACACCTGGGTCGTGCTCGACCTGGTGATGGCGATCCTGGCTCAGATGGGTGTGCACGGCGGGACCACGTTGAAGTACCTGGTGGCCGGTCTCATCATGGTGGTGCAGCTCGGCCTGGCGCTCTTCGGCTTCTACGCCATCCGCACCTTCGAGAAGTACACCGTTCCCGCGACCGTGCTGCTCATGGCGGTCATGACCGTGCTCGCGGTGGCGCAGGTCCATCCCCAGTGGGGGGCCGGCACCGCGGCGGCGGGCGGCTCCAAGCTCACCGCCGTGACTCAACTCCTCACCGCGATCGGCATCGGCTGGGGGATCAGCTGGCTGCCCTACTCCGCCGACTACAGCAGGTTCATCCGGGTCGGTGTGTCCGACCGTAAGGTGTTCTGGTCCACGGCCCTCGGCATGTACGTGCCGACCGTGTGGCTGGCAGCCCTCGGCGCCTACCGGGCCGGCGGAGGTGGCGGCGCCGACCCGTCCAGCCTGGTGACGAGCGCCTTCGGGGTGATGGCCGTCCCTGTACTTCTGCTGATCATGCATGGCCCGGTGGCCACCAACATCCTCAATCTCTACTCGTGCTCGCTGGCGGCGCTGTCGGTCGGCATCAGGATCGCCCGGTGGAAGATCACTCTCATCGCGGGGCTCGTCGCATCGGTGGTGTTGGCCGTGTTCGTCCAGGCCGACAGCTTCGCCCACGCCTTCGACCAGTGGATGGCGTCGATCCTGGTCTGGATCAGCCCGTGGGCCAGCATCGTGCTCATCGACTTCTTCGTGCTGCGCAGGGGCCGGGTGGACGTGCCCGCGCTCTACGACGGCGAGTCGTCTGATTCCTCGCTCCGCGGCTCCTCACCGTCGTTGTACGGGTTGGTCAACCGGAACGCTCTGATCAGCCTGGGCATCGGTCTGGTCGCGGCGTGGAGCTGGCAGTACGGCCTGACCCCTGCTACGCAGGGCCCCATAGCACTGGCCACGAACGGCACGGACTTCTCATGGCTGTCGGGCAGCCTGGTGGCGGGTGGGCTCTACTGGCTCCTGAGCACCCGGACGGCCCGTGCTTCCGCCGCCGGCCAGGCCACCGGCCAGGCCACCGGGCGCGCCGCCGGCCGGGCCACCGGGCGGACGCCGCAGAGGGCCCGCAAGCGAATCGGCTGACCCACCACGCAGGTTGGGCCGGTCACCGGCCTGGCCCTACAGGTGCCTACCTGGTCCTGCACCTTCCTCGCCCTGCCCGGCATCCGCGCTTCACGCTGACCGGGCAGTTGGCATGGTGCGGAGATGGGTGCGTGGGTTCGAGTAAGAACTCGCGCAGATAGGGCGTCTGCTCATGGGCACAGGTGAGGGCGTGCCTTCCAGCGGTGAGTCCTCCATGCTTGACGGATTAGACTACGTACCGTGATGACGGCGTCGGCGAGGTCGAAGAAGGCGTCAATCACGGTGAGCCGACGCTCGTAACATAGCGCGAGGCGGTGAAAGGCGTTTTGCCAGGCGTGGGTGCGCTCCACGTGCCACCGTCGACTCGCCTGAATCGGCCCTTTCTCTCCTTTGCGTGCAATCCGGCCGCGCAAGTTGCGGTCGTCGAGCAGGGCACGGGTTGTGTCGGAGTCGTAGCCAGCGTCCAGATGGATAGTGATGTCGTCGGGTAACGGCCCAAGTTCGTTCAGGCGATCCAGGGTCGGGGCGAGCAACGGAGAGTCGCGGCGGTTGGCTCCAGCCAGGACACGACCCAGTGGGATTCCGTAACCGTCTGTCATGCCGGAGCGTTTCATGCCTTGTTTGCCGCGGTCGACCGGGGGGCGCCCGGCCGCCTCGCCGCCGCCGGGAGCTTTGATGATCGATCCATCGACGGCGATCTGGTCGAGAAGCAGGCCAACGATTCGGTCGTAGGACCCCAGCGCAATCTGCTTCAATCGAGCGAAGACTCCGAGACGGATCCACTCGTTGCGACGTAGCGGTTCGGTCAGCCACGCAGGCAGCACGGGCACAGGTTCCCCATGAGTGGTGAGCATCGTGAAATTGCTGGTCATGGCTCAGGTATGTGAGACAGGAGGACTACTCGCACGGATCGTCGTCCGGTGCCCACGACGACCGGATCAAAGTTCCCGTGGTTATGCCCCGGGTTCGCTCTTGGTCCGCAGACGCCCCCGGACTGCGAGGCGATCGAGCCGTCGTTGCTCCGCGGAAGCCCAGCGACTTACCTGCTCGGGGTTGAGGGGTGCGCCATGGCCGACGTGGAGCTTGGTGGGGCCCAGGGCCAGCATCTCGCGCAGGATGGCGAGGTTGCCGAGCCGGTCGTCGTGGAAGGGCGGATTGGCGGGTCGCTTGCCGAGACCCAGGAACGGGGAGGCCACGAGGTCTCCGGCCACCAGGTCGCCGTGGTTGGTGAGGACGGAGGCGGAGCCGGCGGTGTGACCCGGGGTCGGCATGATGCGGGCCTCGACACCAAGATCCGACAGGTGGGTCTCACCCCTGATGAGGAGGTCCGGCTCGAATGGCTCGGTGGTCTCGCGCACTCTCGCGGAGCGGATGAAGAGGCGTCCGAACAGCCCGATCGGCAGGTACGGGTCACTGACTCCGCCTGCTCGGTAGATGCTGAGATCGGCGATGTGGCCGGCGATTGGTGCGCCGGTGAGCCGGCTGAGTTCCGCGGCGGAGTCGAAGTGGTCGACGTGCCCGTGGGTGACAACGATCAGGCGGACGTCTTGGGGGTTCACGCCGTGGGAGGCGATCTGGTGTGGATCAGCTGGGCGCTGCCGGGTGTTCCGGCGTCGACGTCGATCGGTTGTCTGCCCAGCAGCAGGTAGGCATTGACGGAATGCCTGCCGAGCACAGGAATGGCGATGACCTTGGTCTGGGGCATTGAGGTGGGGGCTTCCTTCGATGGGGCATTGAGGTGAGGGCTTCCTTCGAGAAGTCACGAGGGGGCATCGCTGGGCCCGTCGGGGGAGAGAAGGAAAGGCAACTGGTTTGTGACGGGCGCCGCTCACCGCGTTGTCCCGGAACCCCGGGCGGCCGGCTCGGGGAACAAGTCGTCCACGATGCGGTGCCGGCCGCTGTGCGGCCGGCGTACAAGCAGATCTGTCGGGTGCGGTGCAACGCGGCTGCGCCTGTCTTGGCCTCGTGGTCGGCTGCTCAGGGGCGCAGCCCGTCGTCGGGCCGCGGGGATGGTCAGGCTGCCGGCGCGAATGCGGTGATGGTGTCGACGAGGTCGGCCGGGGCTTCCAGCGGGATCAGGTGACCGGTGTGGGGCACCACCACGAAGTCGGCTTGGGAGAGGTAGGGCACCAGGTTGTCGCGGAGCACGTCGATGGGTTCCACCTGGTCGTGTTCTCCGGCGACGACGAGAGCGGGAACGCTGACCATGCGCGTGTGCTCGGTGATGTCCTGTGCGATGCCGCGCAGCGGCCACTCAGTGCGGGCGGCGTCGGTGACGGTCCGCGAATCGGTCACGATCTGCGCCTTGACTGGAGCGGGCAGCTCGGTCGCGGTGAGGATGTGATCCCGTGCCCCGGCCACGGACTCGGCGGAGTCGTAGGCATGCGACAGGGCTTCCTGGTACTCGGGGGTGATCTGTGCGGCGGGCTTTGCCGGGCCGGAGCCGACGAGGACGATGCCGCGCAGGCCGGCGGGCCGGGTGGCCGCGACCAGCTGTGCGACCTTGCCCCCCATCGAATGCCCTACCAGGACGTAGTCGGTGACCCCCGCATCGGCGAGCACGGCGAGCGTGTCGTCGGCGAGCTGACCGAGCGTGTAGGGACCGGGCAGAGCGCTCGACCGGCTCCACCCGCGGAAGTCGACCGTGAGCACGTCACGGCCCGCCAGGCGGTCGACGACGAGGTCCCAGGTGCGGGCGGAACCACCCCAGTAGTGCAGGAACACCAGGGTCGGACCGGTCCCCGGCCGATGGTCGTAAGCGGGCAGATGCGCATGCTGCGTCGTGTTCATGATGGCTCTTCCGGACGGTGCTCTGGGCGATTGCCCTGTGTATTCATTGAAACTTCTGCACCCGGACGGGGCATCGGCGTGACTGGTCGCCCGATGGTGAAAACTGGACACGTGAGCGTGATCCGGCAGATGACCTACCGGCCCGCGGGGCGCCGCGCCGCCTCGGTCGAGACGATGACGTTCGGCCGCCTTCGCGAGCTGAACGACGGCGGCACGCAGCGCGCCGACTTCCACGTCCTTGCCGTCATCGACGCCGGACCCGGCTCAGTCACGGTCGATTTCCACCTCCACCCGCTCAAGGAGCGGTCCGCGGTGTGGATTCCACCCGGTGCGGTGCACCGGTGGGACGACATCGCCGAAGTGGTAGGGCACCTCGTGCTGTTCGTGCCGACCGCGCCGGTCACCCACGCCACCCGAGAACTCGTCGCCTCCCCGGACCTGGCCGCGCACTGGAGCATCCCCGACGCCAACTGGCCCTTCGTCGACACGGCGCGCAGCCATCTCCTCCTCGAAGCATCCGCCCCACCCAGTGACTCCCGGCCGGAGCTGCCCGAAATCCTGCTCTCCGCGCTCATTACCCGGCTGCACCCACCACACGCCGAAACACGGCTCACACATCCGGTGTTCCAGTTGTTTCGCTCCAGCGTCGAAGCGCACTTCCGGCAACACCACGACGCCGGCTACTACGCCCGTGCGCTGGGATACGCGCCCCGCACCCTCTCACGAGCGGTGCAGCAGGCCACCGGCCGCACCGCGAAGGCGTACATCGTCGAACGGATCACCCTGGAAGCCAAACGCCTCCTCGCACACGACCGGCTCACCGCCGCCCGCTGCGCCGACACACTCGGATTCCCCGACGCATCCAACTTCTCGGTGTTCTTCCACAAGGCCACAGGCAAACGCCCGGGCGCGTGGCAGGCGACGATGGCCGCCGAGTGAGGAGGTGCCCACAAGAAGACACTCACATCTATGATCACCTGGCGTCACAACCCCATGATCGCCGGAACTCCGTGCTCGGCTCTCTGTATCGGTGCGCCACCGTGCCTACCTGCGCGACCTCTAAGCCGAGACTGTCACCGGCCAGGGGGTGGTCCTCGGCGAGTGGGAGCGGGCGGCACGGTCACGCAAGCGGGTGGCGGGGCTGGCCAGAACGGGGGCGGATGTCCTGGCCCGATCGGGAGCAGGCGTCCTGGCCCGGGTGGGAGCAGGTGTTCCGGCCCGGACGGGAGCAGGTGTTCTGGCCCGGGTGGGAGCAGGTGTTCCAGCCCGGACAGGAACAGGCCGGCTCGGGAACAGGTGTCCTGGCCGGGGTGGCGGTCAGATGTCTCGGTGGCGTAGGAGCCAAGTGCCCGCGAGTACGGGTAAGAGTGCATATGCCGCGAGAACGGCGACCGCCGCGGCGGGAGAAAGACTCGCGCCGTACACGGAGCTCTTGAAGGGCACCCCGCTGATCTCCCGAGGCAGGGCGCTGATCATCACGGAGCCAAGCCAGTCCTTCCACGGGGAGGGAAGCTTGCCGACGATGATCGGGACGACGTACACGAGTCCCACGAGGACGGCCACGGCCCCAGCCGTTGACCGCGTCAACGCCCCCAGACCGAGACCGAGCAGGGCGAACACGCAGACGGTGAGGCCCGTCGCGAACAGCGTCGGAAGTCTGTCGACGAATGGTGTCAGGTAGGCGCCGGAGAAGCGGTCGCCGATCAGCCTGCGCGCCAGGAAGTACGTGGTGAATATCGTCACGCTGCCGGTCAGCAGGCCGAGGGCACCCACGACGGCGGCCTTCGCCGCGAGCACGGGCCAGCGCTTCGGTACGACAGTGAGACTGGTCCTGATCATGTCGGTCGCGTACTCGGAAGTGATGGCCAGCACGCCGAGGATGCCCATGCAGAGCTGCGGCACGATGATCGTGACCTCCTCAAGCTCCGCGATCGAGGCCGTCGCGCGCTTGGCGGGAGCGGCGTCGTCGTACATGCCGGCCGCCATCCAGGCGATCGCGACGCCTAGCAGGATGGAGCCGAGGCTGAGCACCAGCAGGAGTCCGGTGGAGCGGACCGAGCGGAGCTTCAGCCATTCGGAGGTGAGCACGTTCATGGGACATGTCTCCGGGAGCGTTCGCGTGGTGATGGTTGAGGGGACCGGTGCCAGCCGAGGCGTGACGGCTCGTCATGCATCCCGTCTGCCGAGCATGTGCAGGCCCGCCCCGAGCGCCACCGCGGCATAGGCGAGCAGAGCCAGCAGGGCGGCCCAGGGCGGCAGGATCCCGTCGCCCAGCCGGCTGGAGAGCCGCTCGCCGGTGAGCTGCGGCGTCAGGTTGGGCAGCATGAAGGCGGCGATCCTGGTGTTCCAGGGGGCGGGTAGGTAATTGGCGATGCCTGGCAGCACGAACAGCAGCGAGACCACTGACACGAGCGCCCCGGCGGTGGAGCGGACGGCGGCGCCGAGACCGAGCCCCACGATCGCCAGCACAGTCACCGACAGCACGGAGGCCAGCAGCGTCGGCACGTCCGCGGCGAGCGAGGACTCGTTGAAGCCCAGCCGCCGGTCGCCCGCTATCACCCTGCTCGCCGCGTACGTGGTCATGATGATCGCGCTCGCCGCCGCGGTCGTCACGACCGTGACGACCGCCGCCTTGGCGAACAGCAGGGCACCTCGCCTGGGTACGACTGTGAGGCTCGTACGGATCATGCCGGTGGCGTGCTCCGCCGTGATGGCGAGCACCCCGATGACGGCGAGGCTGATCTGCACCAGGGGAAGGAAGCCCTCCTCCGGGGCCGCCGCCCGAAGGGAGCCGCGCTCGTCCGCCAGGCCGCTCACGTAGACGCTCCACACCACGCCGAGCAGCACCATGAGGCCGGCCACCCCGAGCGCGTAGTACGTGGAGGCGACGGAGCGGAGCTTCAGCCACTCCGAGGAGACGACGGATCTCATCGCGCGGCTCCGAACTGCACACTGCCGGCCGTGAGCGCGAGGTAGGCGTCTTCGAGCGTGGGATAGCGGGTGGTGAGCTCCTGCACCGTGGCCTCGGCGATCAGCTTGCCGCGGCCCACGATGACGATGCGGTCCGCCGTCAACGCCATCTCACTCATCAGATGGCTGGACAGCAGGACGGTGCGGCCCTCAGCGGCAAGCGAGCGCATGAGATCGCGGATCCAGCGCACACCGTCGGGGTCGAGACCGTTGACCGGTTCGTCGAACATGAGGACGCGTGGGTCGCCCAGGAGCGCCGTCGCGATCCCGAGCCGCTGTTTCATGCCGAGGGAGAACCCGCGCACACGTTGGCGGGCCACACCGGCCAGGCCGACGAGATCGAGGACCTCGGCCACCCGCCGTTCACCTATGTCGTTGGTGCGGGCCAGGCAGAGCAGATGATGGTAGGCGGTGCGGCCGCCGTGCACCGCACCGGCGTCCAGCAGCGCGCCCACCTGCGCCATCGGCCTGTGCAAGGTCGCGTAGGGCCGGCCGTTGACCAGGGCCTCGCCCGAGGTGGGGGTGTCCAGGCCGAGGATCAGACGCATCGTCGTCGACTTCCCGGCTCCGTTGGGCCCGAGAAAGCCGGTCACATGGCCGGGCTCGACGGTGAAGGACAGGTCGTCCACCGCGAGCGTGCCACCGTAGCGCTTGGTCAGGTGGTTGAGTTGGATCACGTCGTCGAGGATGGGGTACGGCGGGTCGCCGGCACATCGGACCACGGTCCGAACCTTGATGTCAGACCCTGGGTTGACGTGCGGACCCCGCCACGTTGGCTACCTTCTAGGCGTGCACGAGCCGAACCCCCTCTTCGCCAGGCGCCTCAGCCGAGGCCAGCTGGTCATGCTCGACCTGCTGGCCGGGGTCTGCTTCTCGCTCCTGTTCCTGACGGCGCCGCCGCCGGTCTTCGACGTGCCCTGGTGGGGCTGGCTCAGCGTCTCGTTCGGCCTCGGGCTGCCGCTCGCGCTGCGGCGCGTGTGGCCCGTGCCGGTCTTCTGCCTCGTGCTGGCGGTGTCCGTGGCCGCCGTGGTGCTGGGATTGGTGAGCATCGCCTACGTCGCCCCCGCTTACGCGCTGTACATCGTGGCGCTCACCGACGACCGGGGAGCGCCGGCGCCCACCATGGCGATCGCCGTGCTGACCTTGATCACGCTGGTGGGGCTGGTCGCGATGGGGGGAGCTCCACATCCCAGCGGGCCCCTCTGGGCGACGCGTCTCGACGTGCCGCTGCTCGGCATCGCGGCCCTGGGAGGCTCCTGGACGGTCGGGCGTGCCGTACGGGAGCGCAGAATCTACGCGGCGCGCGACGCCGAGCGCCTTGCCGAACAGAAGGTGACGGAGGAACGGCTGCGGATCGCACGAGAGCTGCACGACGTGGTCACGCACAGCGTGGGACTGATCGCGGTGAAGGCGGGCGTGGCCAACCATGTCATGCGCACGAAGCCGGAAGAGGCACACGACGCCTTGCGGGTGATCGAGACGGTCAGCCGCAGTGCGATGGTCGAGATGCGGCATCTCCTGGGGATTCTCCGTTCCAACGATGATGTGGACATGGGGCCCCTCCCCGGGCTTGCCGGGATCCGGGGGCTGGCGGAACGCGCCCGCCTCGCGGGGGTGGAGGTCGAGCTGGACATGCGCATCACGCCCTCGCAGGAGTCCGATGTCCCGTCGGGGAGAGGCCCTTGGGGATCCACGGTGGAGCACCCGGCCCCGGGAGGCGTGCATCCGGCGTCAGGGGGACGAGATCCGGCGCCAGGGGAAGGGCGCCCGGCGTCTCGGCTGGTACACGTAGAAGAGGATCCGGTACACGCGGGGGCGGAAGAGAGCCGGGCAAGCGCAGAAGAGAAGAGGCCGGACCGGGGTCGGAAGGACGCGGCTGAGGTGCCTGGCGGGCCGAGGGTCAGGGGTTCCGCACCGGACGGGCGGCAGGAGGCGTGGGAGGAGGCCGGCCGCCGTGGCCGGGGTTCGGTGGAGAGGTGGCTGCCCGAAGGGGTGGAGTTGTCGGCGTATCGCATCGTGCAGGAGGCGCTCACCAATGTCGCCAAGCACTCGGGGCCGGCACGCTGCTGGGTGTCCGTGGTGGCCGACTCCAGCAAGGTACGGATCGAGGTGACGAACGACGGGGCCGCAGGACGTGGGCCCACCGGGAGCAGACCTGGCGGCTGGGGGCTGGTCCGCGGTGAGGTGGCGATGGAAGGTGCCGGGCATGGACTGATCGGGATGCGGGAGCGCGTGATGATGTTCGGCGGGGCCTTCGAAGCCGGGGCGCTTCCCGGTGGAGGATTCCGCGTGCTGGCGACATTGCCCTACGGGAGTGCTGCGTGATCCGAGTCGTCGTGGCCGATGATCAGGCGTTGCTCAGGGGGAGTTTCCGGGTGCTGGTCGATTCGGAGCCGGATCTGACCGTGGTCGGGGAGGCCGCCACGGGGGCCGAGGCGGTGGCTGTCACGCTGGAGCAGCGTCCCGACGTGGTGCTGATGGATGTTCGCATGCCGGAGATGGACGGCATCGAGGCCACCAGGCGCATCGGTGACGTCTCCCGCATCTTGATCGTGACCATGTTCGATCTCGACGCGTACGTGTACGACGCGCTTCGAGCAGGCGCCAGCGGGTTCCTGCTCAAGGACACGCCGCCGGCGGACCTGGTGGCGGCCATCCGGGTGGTGGCCGGGGGCGAGGCGTTGCTGGCGCCGTCCGTGACGCGCCGCCTGATCGATGAGTTCACCCGGACTCCGGTCTCGGCGCGGCCCAAGGGGCTGGACGGCCTGACCGAGCGGGAGCGGGACGTCCTCGTGCTCATCGCCCGGGGGCTTTCCAATGCCGAGATCGCCGGTCATCTGCACGTGACCCTGGCGACGGTCAAGACCCACATCACGCGCCTCCTGGCCAAACTGAGGGCCCGGGACCGTGCTCAGCTCGTCATCGCGGCGTACGAGAGCGGGCTGGTGGGGTCGGCGGGCTGACAGCCAAGGGTCGCTCTGACACAACATCAGGCCGGTGCAGCGAGGCCATGCGGGCATTCTCGCGTGGGTCGTGGGTCGTGGGTCGTGGAGGCGGGACGGCACCAGGAGGCAGCCCTGCGACCTGGCGGCCGCACCGGCGTTGAAGCCAAGGCCTCTGCCCATGCGGAAACTCTCCCGCGGATCGCGGATCGCGGGTCGTGGAGGCGGGACGGCACCAGGAGGCGGCCCTGCGACCTGGCGGCCGCGCCGGCCCTGTGGACCGGGTCGGAACGCTCGCCTACGGGCAAGGGCCTGTTGGGGAGTCAGCTGATCAGGCGGAGGGCTTGCTGTATGGCCGACAGGCGGTGGGGGGAGGCCAGGCCCGCGTGGTACAGGTGGAACTCCGATGCTCCCGCCTTGGCGTAGGCCCGGAGGAGGTCAGCCTGGGCCTCCGGGTCCGCCGGGCGTGGGGGGAGGCCGAGGACGTAGGCCCCGACGCGCTGGCCGGGGCGGCACAGTTCGACGAGACGGGCGAGGCGGGCCGTGTCCGTGGCCGGGTCGCCCCAGCAGTTGGCCACCAGCACGTCCGCTCCCGGCTCGCCCTCGGGAAGGGCGGCGAAGGCGGCCGTGGCCCACGGGTCCGGGCTGGCGTGGATGGTGATCGGGACGTCCGGGGCCGTGTCCCGGGCCGCGGCGACGAGAGCGCGCCGGAGTGAGGCCGACAGGTCGACGCGCACGGCCCGCACCTCGTCCGCCAGGGTCCCGAGGGCCTCCTCCACGGAGGTGAAGGTGGGGGTGCTCGCGGTCGACGTCTGGTGGGCACGCGTTCCGGGGGCGGGGGAGCGGTCGATGGCGGCCACATGGCCGCGTGTGCCTGCCGGGGAGCGGTCGATGGCGGCCACGTGGTCGCGTGTGCCTGCCGGGGAGCGGTCGATGGCGGCCTTCACGTGGTCGCGTGTGCCCGCCGGGTAGCGGTCGGCGCAGGCGCGGCAGAAGCAGAGCGACAGCAGGTCGCTGTCCACCGGGTCCCAGTCGGCCCCCGCGGTCTTCTCGTGGATGCTCTGGTGGCCGAACCCCATCGGCCCGCACGACTCCAGGATCAGCGCGTCCGGTCGTCCCACCGTGAGGATCTCCCGGACCAGCCGCTCGCAGTAGTCCACGACGTCGTCGAAGGCCGGGCAGAGCGCGTGCGGATACGGGTCGCCGAAGGCGTTGCGCACCACCAGGTCGGGGTGCTCCCGGCCGAGGACGGAGTTGTGCGTGAGGACGGTCCAGGCGTGGACCTTCAGACCCGCGGCGCGTAGGGCGTCGCCGGCCTGGAGGTACGCGTCGGGCGTCGTCCACGACGGTGACTTCGGCACCAGGCGGCCCCACGCGGAGGGCCGTACGGGCAGGTAGAACGCGGCGTGCGGCACGTCGAGGACGCGGTGGGCCGGGTGGTACGGCGTGGCGGCGCGGGTGGCGTGGTAGCTGGCGGCCAGCGCGACGGCCTCGACGCCCAGGGCGGCCAGCCGCTCCGGCGCCGCCGGGTCACCGACGATGTCCCAGGGGTAGGCGTAGGCGACGTTCATCAGGAGCTGCTCCTGGTGGCCGAGGTGGTGGCCGAGGTGGGCTTCCGGCAAGGGGAGTCTGCGGGGTGGGTGTTCGGGGGGACGTCGTCCAAGTGGCGGGGGCGGGCGTTCATGGGGCGACCCCACCGGGCGGGAGGGGCTTGCCGGCAAAGGCGTTCACCAGGATGCTTTCCTCGTGGTGAAGGCAGGCTCGAAGCGCCTCATGTACCCCTGGTCGTCGCGGAAGGTGATCCCGCACTTCAGGTACTGCTCGTGCATCACGGCCAGGGCGTCGCGGTCGAGCTCGACGCCCAGGCCGGGGCCGGACGGCACGGGGACCGCCCCGTCGGTGAAGCGCAGGCTGCCGGGCGCGACCACGTCCTGGCCGTCCTGCCACGGCGTGTGCGTGTCGCAGGCGTAGGTGAGGTTCGGGGTGGCGGCGGCCAGGTGGGTCATGGCGGCCAGGCTGATGCCGAGGTGGGAGTTGGAGTGCATGGACAGCTCCAGCCCGAACGTGCCGCACAGCGCGGCGATCTGCGAGGAGCGCACCAGCCCGCCCCAGTAGTGGTGGTCGAGGAGGAGCACCTTGACGGCGCCTTGCGCGATGGCGGGCGGCAGGTGCTCCGGGGTGACGACGCACATGTTGGTGGCCAGCGGCATGGGCACCTCGGGAGCGACCGCCGCCATGCCGGAGATGTCCGGAGTGGGGTCCTCCAGGTACTGGAGCTTGCCCTCCAGGGCGCGGCCGACGCGGATGGAGGTCTCCACGGTCCAGGCGGTGTTCGGGTCGAGGCGGAGCGGCAGGTCGGGGAAGGCCGCATGCAGCGCCTCGATGGCCGCCACCTCCTCCTCGGGCGGCATGACGCCGCCCTTGAGCTTGATGGAGGTGAAGCCGTACTCCTTGATGAGCAGCGCCGCCTGCGCGACGATCCCGGCCGGGTCGAGCGCCTCGCCGAAGCGGTCGGGCTCGGCGCCGGGGTGGCCGGCCCACTTGTAGAACAGGTAGGCGCTGTACGGCACGGCGTCGCGCACGCGCCCGCCGAGCAGGTCCACGACGGGCACTCCGGCGGCCTTGCCGCGGATGTCCAGGCAGGCCACCTCGAACGCCGCGAACACCCGGTCGACGCTCTTCTCCTTGGTGGAGACCCCGGTCAGCCCGTGCAGGTCGCTGACCACGTCGCCGACGACGGAGGCGATCCGGGCGTACATCTCGTGGGCGGCGTGCACGTCCAGCCCCACGATCGCCTCGGCGCACTCACGTACCTTGGTGAGGTGAGCGAGGTCCCCGTACGTCTCTCCCAGCCCGCTCAGGCCCTCGTCGGTGACGACCTCGACGACGGTCCGCAGGGCCCACGGCTCGTGGACGCCGGCGGCGTTGAGGAGGGGCGGGTCGCGGAACGCGACGGGTGTGACCTGGACATCCCGGATGAGCATAAATGCCGCCGTCCATATATGTGAACAACTGCCAGATTTGTGGACAGGTGCCGCAACTGTAAGAATCGACCTCAGAGAGTGTCAAGACTGCGAAGGGCCAATCCATGATTCACGGATACGATCCCAGGACCGGTGAGACCGTGGGCGCCGCGCTGCCGGAGACCGACGCCGCCGGAGTCGACATGATCGTCTCCGCCGCGGCGGCCGCCGGCCAGGCGTGGCGCGCCACTCCGGCGGAGGAGCGGGCGCTCGTGCTGGAGGCCGTCGCCGACGCGCTGGCCGCCCACGTGGACGAGCTGTGGCGGATCGCCGACCAGGAGACCGCCCTCGGCGAGGTACGGCTGCGCGGCGAGGTGGCCCGCACGGCCGGCCAGTTCCGGCTGTTCGCCCAGGTCGTCAGGGACGGCGGCCATCTCGACGCGATCATCGACCACGCCGACCCGTCGGCCGCCCCGCCCCGGCCGGACGTGCGCCGCGTCAAGCGCGCGCTGCCCGGGGTCGTCGCCGTGTTCTCGGCCAGCAACTTCCCCTTCGCCTTCTCCGTCGCGGGCGGCGACACCGCCTCGGCGCTGGCCGCCGGCTGCCCGGTCGTGGTCAAGGCCCACCCCGGCCACCCCGGCACCTCCGAGCGCGTCGCCGCCATCGTGCGCGACGCCCTGCCGAACCCCGGCCTGCTCGGCCTGGTGCAGGGCATGCAGGCCGGCAAGGACCTCGTCCAGCACCCCCTCGTCGTGGCGGCCGGGTTCACCGGCTCCGTCGCGGGCGGCAAGGCCATCCAGGCGCTCATCGACGAGCGCGAGGTCCCGATCCCGTTCTTCGGCGAGTTGGGCAGCGTCAACCCCGTCGTCGTGCTGCCCTCGGCCCCCGCCGCCGAGGTCGCGACCGGCTTCGCCGCCTCCCTCACGCTCGGCGTGGGACAGTTCTGCACCAACCCCGGCCTGATGTTCGTCCCGGACGACGACGAGCTGCGCAAGGCGCTGGCCGCCGCCGTCGAGGGCACCACCGGCGGGCCGATGCTGGCCGAGCGCATCCGTGACGGCTACCTGGGCGGCCTGGAGCGGCTCGGCGCGCTGACCCTGCTGGCCGAGGGCAAGCCGGGGGAGGGCAGCTGGGCGGTCACGCCGAAGGTGTTCACCACGGATCTGGAGTCGTTCGCCGATGGCCTGCCGCACATCGCGGACGAGTGCTTCGGCCCCGCCTCGATCGTCATCACCTACCGGGACGCCGCGGACCTGCGGCCGGTGCTGGAGCGGCTGGAGGGCTCGCTGACGGCCACCATCCACTCCACCCGCCCGGGCGAGGCCGGAGAGGTGGCCGAGGTGCTGTCGCGCAAGGCCGGCCGGCTCATCTGGAACGGCTGGCCCACCGGGGTGGCCGTGTGCTGGGCGATGCATCACGGCGGCCCCTGGCCCTCCACCACCGTGTCCGCGCACACCTCGGTCGGCGCGACGGCCATCGACCGGTGGCTCGCCCCCACCGCGTACCAGGACTGGCCGGCGGAGCTGCTGCCCGACGAGCTGAAGGACGGCAACCCGCTCGGCATCCCGCGCCGCGTCGACGGCACTCTCACCGTCTGACCTGCTCCGAAGGCACCGTCTGACCTGCTCCGAAGGCGCCGTCTGACCTGCTCCGAGGGTGCCGTCTGACCTCTTCCGAACGGCTCCCGCCGTGGCCGGCCTCCTGGGCGCGGCCACGGCGGGCGTCCGTGTCACCAGGCGTCAGGAGGCGGGTACGGCCCCGGTGGCGACGGCCTCGCGGAACCAGTGGGCGCTGTCCTTCCACGTCCGCTCCAGCGTCTCCCGGTCCACGTACACGATGCCGAACCGCTTGGCGTACCCCCGGGCCCACTCGAAGTTGTCCATCAGCGACCACACGAAGTAGCCCCGCACGTCCGCCCCGGCGTCGATGGCGTCGGCGACGGCCGTCAGGTGACGACGCAGGTAGTCGACGCGCCGCTCGTCCCGGACACGGCCGTCGGCGTCGAGGACGTCGGCGAACGCCGCCCCGTTCTCGGTGATCATCAACGGCAGCGCCGGGTACTCGTCGCGCAGCCGCAGCAGCAGCTCGGTCAGGCCCGTCTCGTCGATGTTCCAGCCCATCTCGGTGTACGGTCCCGGCTGCTGGACGAACTCGACGTCCTCGCAGGCGATCCACGGCGAGGCGGAGCCGTCGGCGTGCCCGTCGGCCGTCTCCCTGGGCGTGGCCCCGTCCCACTGGCGTACCAGCACGGGGTTGTAGTAGTTGACCCCCAGCAGGTCCAGCGGCTGGCAGGCGGTGGCCTCGTCGCCGTCGCGGACGAACGCCCAGTCGGTGACGGAGGACGTGGCCTCGATGAGGTCGCGCGGGTAGGCGCCGTCGAGCATCGGCCCGAGGAAGGCGCCGTTGGCCAGCGCGTCGGCGCGCCGCACCGCGCCGGCGTCGCGCTCGGAGACTCCTCGTACGTGGTGCAGGTTGAGCGTGACGGCGACCTGCGCCGCCGGGTCGGCGGTGGCGCGCAGGGCCTGGACGGCGAGCCCGTGCCCGAGGTTGAGGTGGTGGACGGCGGCCAGCGCCGCCGCCGGGTCGGTACGGCCCGGCGCGTGCACGCCGGAGGCGTAGCCGAGGTAGGCCGAGCACCACGGCTCGTTGAGCGTGATCCAGGTGTGGACCCGGTCGCCGAGGGTCTCGCCCATCCGGCGGGCGTACTCGGCGAACCGCAGCGCGGTGTCGCGGTGCGGCCAGCCGCCGGCGTCCTCCAGCTCCTGCGGCAGGTCCCAGTGGTAGAGGGTGGCGACCGGGGCGATGTCGTGCGCCAGCAGCCCGTCCACGAGCCTGGAGTAGAAGTCGAGTCCGGGCTGGTTGAGCCGGTCGCCGCCGCCGGGCAGCACCCGGGGCCAGGAGATGGAGAACCGGTAGGCGCCGACGCCCAGCTCGGCGAGGATGTCGAGGTCCTCCTCCAGCCGGTGGTAGTGGTCGCAGGCCACGTCGCCGGTGTCGCCGCCGTCCACGAGGCCGGGGGTGTGGGAGAAGGTGTCCCAGATCGACGGTCCGCGGCCGTCCTCGGCGGCGGCGCCCTCCACCTGGTAGGCGGCGGTGGCCGTGCCCCACAAGAAGCTCTCGGGGAAGGCCCGGGCGGGGGTGGTCGTCATGGAGGGGTTCACTCCTTGGAGTCGGGGGAGTCGAGGACGATCTGGAGCTCGCCGGTCGCGGCGTCGGTGGAGGCGCGGGCGCCGGAGGGGACGGACAGGTGCCAGGGGGCCGGGGCGCCCTCCAGGCGGGCCGCGTGGAGGCGGTCACCGCTGCGCGACAC
Organism: Nonomuraea sp. 3-1Str; assembly: GCF_031570565.1. Classification (NCBI taxonomy): domain Bacteria; kingdom Bacillati; phylum Actinomycetota; class Actinomycetes; order Streptosporangiales; family Streptosporangiaceae; genus Nonomuraea; species Nonomuraea sp. 3-1Str. The sequence continues at coordinate 245,835 of NZ_JALHBK010000009.1, read as the reverse complement.
CTCGAACACCGCCCCGACGCCGCCCTCCGTGGTCGGGACCGTGACCGTGCGGCGCTCGCCGTCGGCCAGCCCGTGGACGTTCAGCGTGACGCCGTCGGCGTAGTCGTAGTCGGGCCGGTCCGAGCGGGCGCCCGTCGGCACGACGGCCCCGGGACGCACCAGCAGCGGCAGGCTGTCGAACCCGTGCCGCTCGGTCCGCCAGCCGGGCCCTTCCACGGTGGTGCCGTCCAGCAGCCTGGTCCAGGTGCCGGCCGGGACGTAGTAGGACACCTCGCCCTCGGTGGAGAACACCGGGGCGACGAGCAGGTCGGGACCGAGCATGTACTGGGCGTCGAGGTAGTCGCATGCCCGGTCGTCCGGGAACTCCAGCTGCATGGCCCGCATCACCGGCATGCCCTCGCGGGAGGCCTGGACCGCCGCGCCGTACAGGTAGGGCATGAGGCGGTGCTTCAGCTCGGTGAAGGAGCGCAGCACGTCGACCGACTCCTCGTCGAACAGCCACGGCACCCGGTAGGAGCCGCTGCCGTGCAGCCGGCTGTGCGAGGACAGCAGGCCGAAGGCGATCCACCGCTTGAAGACCGCGGGGTCGGGCCGTCCCTCGAAGCCGCCGATGTCGTGGCTCCAGAAGCCGAACCCGGCCATGCCCAGCGACAGGCCGCCGCGCAGGCTCTCGGCCATCGCCTCGAACGTCGATTCGCAGTCGCCGCCCCAGTGGACGGGCAGCCGCTGCCCGCCGACGGTCGCCGAGCGGGCGAACAGCACGGCTTCGGCCGCCCCGTTGCGCTCGGCCAGCACGTCGTGGACGGTCTGGTTGTAGATGAGGCTGTAGTAGTTGTGCATCCGCTCGGGGTCGGAGCCGTCGGCCCAGGCCACGTCCGTGGGCACGCGCTCGCCGAAGTCGGTCTTGAACGCGTCCGCCCCCATGTCGAGCAGCGCGCGCAGCTTGCCGGCGAACCACTCGCGGGCACCGGGGGCGGTGAAGTCCACCAGCGCCCGTCCCGCCTGCCAGTGGTCGTCCTGCCACACCCGGCCGTCGGGGCGGCGCAGCAGGTAACCGCCCTTCCTCCCCTCCTCGAACAGCGCCGACGCCTGCCCGATGTACGGGTTGAGCCACAGGCTGATCTTCAGGCCGCGCTCCTTGAGCCGGCGCAGCATGCCCTCCGGGTCGGGGAAGACGTCCGGGTCCCAGACGAAGTCGCACCAGCGGTACTGCCGCATCCAGAAGCAGTCGAAGTGGAACACGCTCAGCGGCAGGTTCCGCTCGGCCATGCCGTCGACGAACGACGAGACGGTGGCCTCGTCGTAGTCGGTGGTGAACGAGGTGGACAGCCACAGGCCGAACGACCAGGCCGGGGGGAGCGCCGGGCGGCCGGTGAGCGCGGTGTAGCGGCGCAGGATGTCGGCCGGGGTGGGGCCGTGGATGACGAGGTACTCCAGGTCGTGACCCTCGACGCTGAACTGCACGCGGGAGACGGTCTCGGAGCCGACCTCGAAGGAGACCCGGCCGGGATGGTTGACGAAGACGCCGTAGCCGCGGTTGCTCAGGTAGAACGGGATGTTCTTGTAGGCGATCTCGCTGCTGGTGCCGCCGTCCTCGTTCCAGACGTCGACGGTCTGCCCGTTGCGCGTGAGCGCCCCGAACCGCTCGCCGAGCCCGTAGACCAGCTCGCCGGCGCTGAGGCGGAGCTGCTCGACCATGAAGTGCCGGTCGTCCGGGTCGGTCATGACGCCGAGGCACTTGGCGCCGCTGCGGGTCAGCTCGCGCCCGCCGGCGGTGAAGGTCATGTCCCACGGGGTGTCGCGGCGCAGCCGGACCTCCAGGGAGCCGCTGGCCAGGCTCGCCTCGTCGCCGTCGACGCTGACGCGCACCGGAGGGGCGCCCGGGTCCTCGCGTACGTCGAAGGCGGGCGCGTCCGGGACCGAGCCGGCGAAGTGCACCACGCGGACGCGGATCACCTCCGCCATCGGCGACGACACGTCCACGGTCAGGACGGGGCCGTCGATGGTGTTGCCGCGGCGGGTGATGGGCCGCGTGGGGGCCAGCACCCGCAGCGCGGCGGCGTCCGCCGTCACGTCGTGGGCCGCGGTGGCGTACTCGCCCCGCACCCCGGGACGCATCCGCCAGTAGCCGTCTTTGAACTTCATGCCCTTCCGTTCCGTGAGGGAGGCTTGGGTGAGGGTGGGGTCGGGCCGGCGTCAGCCCTTCAGGCCGCCGGCCACGAGGTCGAGGCGCCAGAAGCGCTGGAGGAAGAGGAACAGCGCGATGATCGGCACGATGGACAGCAGCGAGCCGGTGATCACCAGGCTGTACAGGGCGGGCTGCGAGGCGCCGCGGTTGAGCAGCGAGTAGAGCCCGACGGTGAGCGGGAACCGGTTGTCGTCGGCCAGCATGATGTACGGCAGCAGGAAGTTGTTCCAGATGCCGATGAACTGGAGCAGGAAGACGGTGACCAGCCCCGGCGTCATGATCGGCATCGCGACCGACCACAGCAGCCGGAACTCGCTGGACCCGTCGACCCGGCCCGCCTCCAGGATCTCGTCGGGCACCGCGGTGGCCGCGTAGATCCGGCACAGGTAGATGCTGTACGGGCTGATCACGCTGGGCAGGATGACCGACCAGTACGAGCCGACCATGTTGACCTCCGACAGCAGCAGGTACTGCGGGATGGCCAGGGTGATCTGGGGGACCAGCACGCCCGCCAGCAGGGCGCCGAAGATGAGCCGCTGCCCGGCGAAGCGGTACTTGGCCAGCGCGTAGCCGGCCGCGGCGGACACCACGACCGTCAGGAACGCCCCGCCGCCGGCGTAGATGAGGCTGTTGAGCATCCACAGCCAGAACCGGCCGTCGCCGTAGTCGCTGAGGGCGGACACGTTGCCGGTGAAGCCGCCGTTGAAGCTGGGCCAGCCGGAGAAGGTGGTGAACAGCTCCTCGGGACCCTTGGTGGCCGCGAACAGCACCCACAGCAGCGGCAGGACGGCGTACAGCCCGCCGAGCAGCAGCAGGAACGTGGGCAGGATCTTCGCGCGGGCGCCCCGCCCCCCGGGCGCGGTGGCGCTCCCTCGCCCGCTCATCGGCCGCTCCCCGCGCCACGGAGCCGGAAGACGGCGAGCGCGGCCAGCGACAGCAGCACGGTCGCCCCGGCCAGCAGCACCGAGCTGGCGGCTCCCAGGTAGATGTCGTTGTCGACGAACGCCTGCTGGTAGATGCGCATCAGCGGCACCCAGTCCTGTGTGATGGTGTTGGTCATGGGCCGCAGCGTGGCGGGCTCGCTGAAGACCTGGAGCATGCCGATCAGGGTGAAGACCGAGGTCATGATCAGCGAGGGGCGCAGCAGCGGCACCTTGATCCGCAGGGCGATCTGCCACTCGGCGGCGCCGTCGAGGCGGGCGGCCTCGTACAGCTCCTTGGGGATGGCCCGCAGGGTGGTGTAGAGGACCACCATGTTGAAGCCGACCGAGCCCCAGACGGCGATGTTGGCGATCGAGAAGAAGATCGACACGTCGCCGAAGAAGTCCGGGACCGGCAGGCCGGCGGCCTTCAGCGCGGCGTGGATCGGGCTGACCGCCGGGAGGTACATGAACCCCCACAGCAGGCTGGCGATGACGCCCGGCACCGCGTACGGCAGGAAGATCGTGATCCGCGAGGCGCGCTTGCCCCCGACCCTCGGGGCGTCGAGCAGCAGGGCGAACAGCAGGGCCAGGCCCATCGTGGCCGGCACCATGATCAGGCCGTAGCCGAGCATGTGCTGCAGCGCCGAGCCCAGCGCGGAGTCCCGGACCGCGTCCAGGTAGTTCTCCAGGCCGGTGAACACCTCGGCGCGGATGCCGAGGCCGGCGCCCCGCACCCGCATGGCGTGCAGGCTCAGCCAGACCGCGTACCCGATCGGCACCAGGATGAAGACGACGAACAGGAGGACGGCGGGGGCCGTCATCAGGTAGGGGGCGGCGAGCGCCCCGCGCCGGCGGCCGGCGCGGGGGCGTGGGGTGGTGTCGTTGACTGTGCTCATGGGTCGTCTCAGCCGCCGACGACCTGGTAGCCCTGCTTCTTCAGGTCCGCGACGCTCTGCTGCTGCACCTGCGCGGCCACGGCCGCGAAGTCGGACTTGCCGCGCACCGCCTTGGGCATGAGGTTCTCGAAGGCGCCGTAGGTGACGTTGGTGTTCGGGCCCCAGCTGCTGAACCCGCGCGCGGTCTTCGCGATCTCGGCGGCCGACTTGTAGTAGTCCGCCTGCTCGCTCATGAAGTCGGGGGCGACGTCGAGCATGCTCTGCCCGGCGAGGGCCGAGGGGTAGAGGCCGATCTCGATGAGCACCTTCAGCGCCTCGGGGTCGCTGCTGATCCACCGGGCGAACTTCGCGGCCTGCGGCTTCTGCTTGGAGGTGGCGCTGATCGCGGTGGACGAGCCGCCCCAGAACCCGGTGACCTGCTCACCCGCGCTCCACTGCGGCAGCGGCGCCATCCGCCACTTGCCCTTGCTGGAGGGGGCGACGCCGGCGAGGACACCCGCGCCCCACACCGCGCTCGGCCAGGCGATGATGGTGCCGTCGTTCATCTGGCTGTTCCACTGCGGGGTGTACATCGGGTCGCCGAGGATCGCGCCGGAGTTGACGAGCTGCCCCCAGAAGCCGAGCATCTTCTGGGTCGCGGGGTCGTTCACGGCGACCTTCCAGGAGCCGTTCTCGTTGGCCCACCAGTTGGCGCCGGCCTGCTGGGCGAAACCGGCCAGCCAGCCGGCGTCGCCGGGCGAGAACGTGGTGAGGTAGCGCTTGGGGTCCTTCGAGCGGACCGTCTCGGCGAGCGCGCCGAACTCCTCCCACGTCGTGGGCACCTTCAGGCCCATCTTCTCGAAGATGTCGGCCCGGTAGAACAGCATCATGGGGCCGACGTCCTGGGGCACGGCGTAGGTGGCGCCGCCGAAGGAGGTCAGGTCCCAGGTGCCCTGCGGGAAGGAGGACTTGATGGGCGCGATCGCGCTGGTCAGGTCCTGCAGGGCGTTGTTGGTGATGAGCGTCGGCAGCGACTGGTACTCCGCCTGCAGGACGTCGGGGGCGTTGCCGGCCTTGACCGCGGTGAGGAACTTGGCGATCAGCTCGTCGCTGGCGGCCTGGCCGCTGAGCTTGACCTGCTGGGTGGGGTTCTTGCGGTTCCAGAGGTCGACGACCTTCTGGATGTTCTCGGCCCAGCTCCAGAAGACGATCGTGGCCGGGGCGTTCTCGTCGCCGGCGATCCGGGACGGGGCGGCCTGGTCACCTTCCCCGGACGTCGAGTCGTCGGCGCCGCAGGCGGACAGGAGCAGGGCCGCGGCGGAGGCGGCGGACGCTGTGAGGAAGGTTCTTCTGCGCATGGGGTTCTCCTAGGTGGGGATTCGAGGGCCGCGAGAAAGTCGGAGGAGTCAGGCGAGGGGGCGCAGCGCGACGACGGCGCGCGGGGCGAGCGTCACCGTGCCGTCGGCGCGGGACCCGGTCAGCAGGTCCTCGGCGGGCTCGGTGACGGGCACGCGGGCCTCCGTCGTGCCGTGGTTGAGCAGGAACAGGACGGGCCCCCGGCGGACCGCCTCGACGCCGGGGGGCGGCGGCCCGGCCAGCGCGCCGGACACGCCCGCGTCGGCCAGCGCCCGGCCGGTCAGCTCGGCCAGGGCGTCGTGCTCGGGCAGGGTGGCCACGTACCAGGCGGCGCCGGCGCCGGTGCGGTGCCGCAGCACCGCGGGGCGGCCGGCGAGGTCGCCCTCGGTGAAGACGGCGACCGGCTCGGCACCCTCGGCCCGCAGCAGCTCGGTCCAGGTGCGGGCGTCGAACGGGGTGCCGTCCGCCCACGCGCAGCGCACGGGCCGGTCCTCGGGGGCGGGCAGCCACTCCTCGCCGGAGGCGCCGAGCACGTCCCGCAGCGGCGCGGGGAACCGGCCGGTGCGGATGTGCCCGTTCGGGTCGGCGACGCCGGAGAAGGGGCCGACGACGAGCACGCCGCCGTCGCGGACGTACGCGGTCAGCGCCGCGGCGTCCTCGTCGCTCACCAGGTAGAGGTTCGGCACCACGGTGAGGGCGTAGCCGGACAGGTCGGCCGACGGCGGCACCAGGTCCACCGCCACCCCGCGCTCCCACAGCGGCCGGTAGAAGCTCAGGAGCTGGTCCGGCACGGTGAGCCGGTCGCTGGGCCGGCCGGCCTCCTCCAGCGCCCACCAGCTCGGCCAGTCGTGCACGACGGCGACCCGCGCCGGCACCGGCTGCCCCGCCACCTCGGAGAGCCGGCGCAGCTCCGCGCCGTGCGCCCGCACCTCGGCGTGCAGCCGGGTGTCGGGGCCGGCGTGGGGCAGCATCGCGGCGTGGAAGCGCTCGGCGCCGAAGCGGGAGGCCCGCCACTGGAAGTAGCAGGACCCGTCCGAGCCGCGGGCCACGGCCTGCAGCGACTCCAGCCTGAGCTGGCCGGCGGGCTTGGGCAGGTTGTGCGGGCGCCAGTTGACCGCCGTGGTGGCCTGCTCCAGCAGCAGCCAGGGCCGGCCGCCGCCGAGCGAGCGGGTCAGGTCGTGGGTGAGCGCGGAGCGCACCGGGAACAGCGGGTCGGCCGGGTCCGGGTACCAGTCGTTGGAGACGATGTCCTCCTCGGGCGCCCACTGCCAGTAGTCCACCGGCTTGAACAGGCCCATGAAGTTCGTCGTGACCGGCACGCCGGGGGTGCGCTCGCGCAGGACGTCGCGCTCGGCGCGGTAGTGCTCCAGCAGCGCGTCGGAGCAGAACCTCGCCCAGTCGAGCTTCTGCGTGGGGTTGATCAGGTACGGCGCGCGGCGCGGCGGGATGACCTCGGCCCAGTCGCTGTAGCGCTGGCTCCAGAACGTGGTGCCCCACGCCTCGTTGAGGCCGTCGAGGTCGCCGTGGCGCTCGCGCAGCCAGGCCCGGAAGGCCGCGGCGGAGTCGTCGCAGTGGCAGATCTGGCCGTACTCGTTGCCGACGTGCCACAGGGCGAGCGCCGGGTGACCGGCGTAGCGGTCGGCCAGGTCGGTGACGAGGGCCAGGGCCCGCTCGCGGTAGACGGGGGAGGAGGGGCAGAACTGGTTGCGGGCGCCGTACCAGAGCCGGTGCCCCGACTCGTCGACCGGCAGCGTCCCGGGCCAGCGGTGGCCCAGCCACGGCGGCGGCGAGGCGGTGGGGGTGGCCAGGTCCACGGCGATGCCGGCGTCGGCGAGCAGGCCGAGCACCCGGTCCAGCCAGCCGAAGTCCCGCGCGCCGGGCTCGGGCTCGATGCGCGCCCAGCTGAACACGCCGACGGTGACCAGGTTGACCCCGGCCGCCCGCATCAGCTCGACGTCCTCCTCCCAGACGTGCTCGGGCCACTGCTCGGGGTTGTAGTCGCCGCCGAAGAGCAGGCCGCGCCCGGCGGTGAGGGTGTGCGTGCCCAGCGGTCCCGCCATCCTCATGCTCCCTTCTCGCTGGTGGTACGGCTCGCGGACAGGGGCCGGGGCGGCCCCGAGCTGTCGCCGGCCATCAGGCGGCAGGGCACGAGGTGATGCTGGGGAGTGTCGTCGCCGCGCAGCCGGTCGATGAGCATGCGGGCGCCCAGCCGGCCCAGCTCGGAGCTGGGCGGCTCCAGCGTGGTGAGGCGGGGGTGGTACATCTCCGCGACCCGGGCCGAGGAGAGCACCAGCATCAGGGTCAGGTCGCGCGGGATCGACCAGCCGCGGGCCGCGACGGCGGCGATCACTCCGACCGCCGCGTGGTCGCTCATCACGGCCAGCGCGGTGACCTCGGGGTGCCGGTCGAGCAGCCGCTCGAACGCCTCGCGCCCTTCGTCGGCGGTGCCGGCGCGGAACGCGTCGACGTAGCCCAGACCGGCCCGCCCGGCGGCGGCGGCGAACTCCTCGCCGGTGCGGATGGTGGGGCCGTACTGGGTGGAGTAGGCGCCGGGCGAGTGGTTGAAGAAGGCGAACGAGCGGTGCCCGAGCTCCGCCAGGTGCGCCACGGCCTCCTCGGCGGTGCGGGCGAAGTCGATGTCGGCGTAGCTGATCGCCTCGGGGTCGCGGGTGCGGCCTATCATGCTGAACGGGATACCGGCCTGCGCGAGGAAGTCGGGCCGCTCGTCGTCCAGCCGCACCTCCATGAGCAGCGCGCCGTCGATGAGGCCGAGCCCGGTGAAGTGCCGCAGCTCCTGGACGGGGTCACTGTTCTCGGGCGAGAGCAGCAGGTGGTAGCCCTGCTCGGCGGCGGCCTCGGCGGCGCCGGTGGCGAACTGCATCTCGGTCAGCCCGAAACCGCTGTGCGGGGCGGGGAACAGCAGCGCCAGGATCTGGGTGCGCTTGCTCACCAGGCCGCGGGCCAGCAGGTTGGGCCGGTAGCCGAGCTCGGCCGCGGCCCGCTCGATCCGGCGCCTGGTCTCGGCCGCGACCGGCCGGGTGCCGTTGAGCGCGGCGGAGACGGTACTGATGGCGACCTGCGCCCGTTCCGCCACGTCACGTAGGGAAGTCATGCTGCTCCGGCCCTTGGCTGCGGTTGTCGAAACGTTTCGCGCGAAACGTTTCGCAAAACCTAGAGTCGGTTTTATGGATATGTCAATAGTGTTACGTTAGATGTCCGAAACCCGGCCGGGGACGCGAGCGAGCGCCCCCCGGGTCACCGGGAGGCGCTCGACGAGGCGGGGACGATCAGGGGACGGTCAGGCTCCGGCGACCTCCAGGCCGGCCGCCAGGATCTTCTCCAGCCGCTCCACATGCTCGGGCAGCGGGTCCACCAGCGGCGCCCGCACCCCGCCCACGTCCAGCCCGCGCAGCCGCACCCCGGCCTTGACCAGCGACACGGCGTAGCCGGGCACCAGGTCGCGCAGCTCCACCAGCGGCAGGTAGAAGTCGGTCAGCAGCAGCCGCGCCCGCTCCTCGTCCCCGCCCGTCACGGCGTCGTGGAAGGCCAGCGCGATCTCCGGGGCGAACGCGAACACGGCGCTGGAGTACAGCGTGACCCCGAGCCCCCGGTAGGCCGGCACGGTGAGCTCCGCCGTGGGCAGCCCGTTGAAGAAGGTGAACTCCCGGTCCGTGGTGCGGCGCACGGTCAGGATGATGCGCTGGAGCAGGTCGAAGTCGCCCAGCCCGTCCTTGAAGCCGATCACCTGCGGCAGCTCCGCCAGCTCGGCGACCGCGGCCGGGGTGAAGCGGGCGGTGCCGCGCTGGTAGACCACGGCCGGCAGCCCGGCGGCCTCCGTCACCTCGCGCACGTAGCGGACCAGGCCGCCGGGCGGCGCGGTGACGAGGTAGGGCGGCATGACCAGCAGCCCGTCGGCGCCGCTGTCGGCCGCGGCGCGGGCGATGGCCCTCGCGGTGGGCGGCACGCCGCCCGCGCCCGCGAAGACGGGCACCCGCCCGGCGGTGGCGGCGACGGCGGTGGCCACCGCGGCGGTGTACTCGGGCAGGTCCGGGGCGTTGACCCCGCCCGTGCCGCCCGCGGCGAACACTCCTCCCGCCCCGGCCGCGACCCCGCCGGCGACGTGCTCGGCCAGGACGTCCTCAGCGACGCCGCCGCCGGCGCCGAAGGGGGTCACGGGGAAGAAGAGAACACCATCGAGCCGCATGAACGGTCCTTTCTAGCGGATGCCCTCCCGCCGGAGGGTGGCAGCCAGCTTGCGGGTGTGCGTGATCACCGCTTCGGTGACCTCCTCGACCCCGGCGGGCGGCAGGCCCGCCGGCATCGAGCAGCTGATCGCGTCGGTCGCGGGGATCCGGTAGTCCACCGCCACCGCCACGCAGGCCACGCCGGGCGTGCCCTGCTCGCGCTCGTAGGCGTAGCCACGGGTGCGGACCTGGTCCAGCTCGCCGGTCAGCTTTTCCAGGTCGATGATCGTGTGATGCGTCATCGACGGCAGCGGTTGCGGCAGCAGCGCCGCCACCTCGTCGTCGGTGAGCTGCGCCAGCAGCGCCTGTCCGAGCGCCGTGACGTGGGCGGGCAGCCGCCGGCCGACCCGCGGGATCACGTGGTGCGCGTCGCGCGACTCGCGGGTCGCGAGGTAGATCACGTGGGACTCGTCGCGGCGCGCGAAGTGGGCCGTCTGGCCGATCTCCGCGCGCAGGTCCTCCAGCGTCTGCTGCGCGAACGGCAGCGCCGGGTCCTTGTCGAGGTAGGCGGTCCCGGTCAGCAGGGCGTGCGGCCCGATGCCGAACGCGCCCCTGCCCGAGTCGTTCTCCACCCATTTGAGCTCCACCAGCGTGCGCATGAGCGCGTGCAGGCTGCTGCGGGGGAAGCCGGTGCGTTGCTGGAGCTCCGACAGGGTCAGGGTCTCCTGGGAGCCGGCCAGGGCCTCCAGGATGCGGACGGTCCGTTCGGCGGACTTGACCAACTGCGGCTCCATGATCATCCCATCCCTGTGACGGCTCCTCGGTGTCAGCATATTGGATGGCGTCCATGTACATGGACGCCTAACCTTTGATGGCGCCGCTTGTCAGACCGCGCATGAACTGCCGCTGGAAGGCGAGGAAGGCGATGATCGACGGCAGCAGCGCCAGCAGCGAGGCCGCGAGCAGCACGCCGATGCCCACCTCCTCGTCCGAGCGGAGCGAGCGCAGCGCGATCGGCAGCGTCCACATGCCCGGCTCCGGCGCGACGATCAGCGGCAGCAGGTACTGGTCCCAGATCATGGTGAAGCCGAAGACGCCGATCACGCCGAGGGCCGGCCGGCACAGCGGCAGGATGATCGTGAAGAACGTGCGCAGCTCGCCCGCCCCGTCGATCCGCGCGGCCTCCTCCAGCTCCACCGGCACCTCCTTCATGAACTCGGTCATGACGAGGATGGAGAAGCCCCAGGCGCCGAGCGGCAGGATCATGCCCGCGTACGTGCCGATGAGGTCGGTGTGGAAGAGCGGCAGGTCGGCGAGCACCAGCGACAGCGGGATCGCGATGATCTCCTCCGGCAGCATCATCGTCGCCAGCATGATCAGCATGACGATCGCCATGCCTCTGAACTTCTTGCGCGACAGGGAGTAGGCGGCGAAGACGCTCACCAGCATCTGCAGCAGCAGGCCGAAGCCGACGACCACGAACGAGTTGAGCAGGTAGTCGTAGACGTTCTTGTCGGCCGCCTGGACGAAGTTCTGGAAGGTGAACCCGTCGGGCCACAGCGAGAAGCTGGTCGGGTCGAGCGTCTTGCTGAACGCGCTGACCAGCAGGCCGATGAGCGGCCCGGTGAAGACCAGCACCATCAGGGTGTAGACGACGACCTTCAGCGCGGTCGCGACCGGCCCCCGGCGTGACTCCAGCCCGAGGGCGCTGTCGAATCTCATCATGCCGCCTGCCTCCTGCGCATGACCTGGACCAGGACGGTGAGCAGCAGCGTGGCCAGGAACAGCAGGATGCCGCCCGCCGAGGCCACGCCCAGCTCGCCCTTCTGGAAGCCGAGCTTGTACACGAGTGTCATGAGCACCTCGGAGGAGCCGTTCGGGCCGCCGTTGGTGAGGACGTACACCTCGACGAAGACCCGCAGGCCGCGGATGGCCGCCAGGGTGAACAGGATCCAGAACACCGGCCGCAGCGCCGGCAGCGTGATGTGCCGCAGCCGCTCCCAGGTGGACGCGCCGTCCACGGCGGCGGCCTCGTACAGCGTGCGGTCCACGCCCACGAGCCCCGCCAGGAAGATCATCATGTCGTACGGCGTGCCGCGCCAGATGCTCATGCCCATGATGGACAGCAGCGAGGAGTGCTCGCTGGCCAGGAACGGCTGCACGCCCCCGCCGAACCAGCCGAGGATGCTGTTGATCATGCCGGTGTCGGCGGGGTGGTACATGATCCGCCACACCTCCGCCACGACCGCCATCGTGGTCACGACAGGCAGGAACGCCGCGGTCCTGACGAACCACAGGTAGCGGGAAGGGCCCTCGATGAGCAGGGCCAGGCCCAGTCCGAGCACCAGCGAGCCGGCCGTGGTGCCGAGGGCCAGCACCGTGCTGTGCCAGATGGCCGAGATGAACGCGTCGTCGGTCAGGATCGTCCGGTAGTTGTCGAGACCCACCCACGAGCTGTCGATGTAGCGGATCTCCTGGAAGCTCATCACCAGGCCCTTGGCCATCGGGATGAACTTGAAGTAGAGGAACAGCAGCAGTGCGGGTGACAGGAACGCCCACGCGACGAGCGTCCCCCGCCGCCGCGCCCGCTTGGGGCGGCGGCGGGGGGCCGCCACGGGCGGCGGCGCCTGCGCGACGGCGGGCGGGCTCACGCTCCGGCTCATGTCAGGAGGCCTTCTGGGACTGCAGTTCCTGGTTGAGCTTGGTGTTCAGGCCCTCCATCGCGGTCTTGACATCGGCGGAGCAGTCGGCCCACACCGTGTTGATCGCGTCGGCCGAGGTCTGCCGGATGGGCGCCCAGTTCGGCACCGGAGGCGCGTAGACGGCGTTGGCGTAGGACTCCTGGAACACCTTCCAGCGCGGGTCCTGCCGCTCGGCGGCCATGTCGATCTGGGTGTTGACCGGCAGGCGGACGATGACACCGTCGGCGTCCTTGTTCATGCCGATCCGCTGGCCGTCGGCGGAGGAGGCGTACTCGGCGAACTTCCGCTGCCCCTCCTCGTTGTCCGAGCCCGCCATGAGGTAGACGTTCTCGCCCTCGCCGAGGGTGCCGGGGCCGCCGGACGGGCCCTTGGGCACGGGGACGACCTCGACCTTGTCGGTGCCGATGTTCTTGACGAAGCGGGCGAGCACGTACGGGCCGACCAGGTAGATGCCGGCCTGGCCCTTCTCGAACACCTCGTGGGAGACGGTCGTGTCGTTGCTGACCGCGCCGGGGTTCACGGTCTTGGTCTTGCAGAACTGGTCCTGGAGGTACTGCACCGCCTCGACCGTCTTCGGGTCGTTGACCACGGAGGTGAACTTGCCGGGGGCCGTCGCCTTCACGAAGTCGCCGCCGTTGGCGTAGATGAGGGAGGAGGCGTACCAGGAGGCGTAGCCGCGCTTGGTGCCTCCCGGGATGACGAAGCCGGCCGTGTCCTTCTGGCCGTTGCCGTCGGGGTCCTTGTCCGTGAACGCCTGGGCGAGCTTGGTGAGGTCCTCCCACGTCCTGGGCGTGTCGAGGCCGACCTTCTCCCGCCAGTCCTTGCGGACGATGAGGGCGAACGCCTGGGCGGAGAACGGCACGCCGTAGTACTTGCCGTCGCCGCCCTGTGCGGCCTTCCACGCCAGCTCCGACAGCTTGTCGGCGCCGGCGAGCTTGGCCTTGTCCACCTCGCGCACCCAGCCCTGGGTGTGCATGTTGCCGAGTTGTGCGGTGTCGTTGATGACGATGTCGGGCAGCTTGCGCTGCGCCGCCTGCTGCTGCAGTTTCGTCTCGAAGTCGTCGAAGATCGCGACCACCTTGGTCTTGATCCCGCTGGACTTCGTGAAAGCGTCGGCCAGCTTGACGGCCGTCTTCGCGGAGAGGGACTCAGGCGCCTGCCTGATCCAGATCTCCAACGCGTCGTCGCCTGAGCCGGACCCCCCGGAGCCGCAGCCTGTCATCGTTACGGCCAGGGTCGCCGCGAGCGCGACCCCGAGCAGATGGCGTGACATCAGACCGCCTCCTGTTCACATATATGGACATGTGCCGCCCATGTGGACCTCGTCAGGTGAACGTAACGAGTGACCTACATCACGGTCAATATTCAAGAATGTGAATTTAAGTCACCGTTGTGTACAAGGGGACCATGCGCATTCTCATGACCGGCGCGGCCGGGAAGGTCGGCACGCTCCTCCGCCCACGCCTGGCCCGCGAGGGCCGCGTCCTCCGTCTGTCCGACATCCGCCCGGTCGACACCGGCCTGGGACCGGGGGAGGAGGAGGTCACCGCCGACCTGACCGACCCCGCCGCGATGGCCGAGGCGATGAAGGGCGTCGACGCCGTGCTCCATCTCGGCGGGCAGAGCCGCGAGCACCCGTGGGCCGACGTCGTGCGGGCCAACATGGACGGCACCCACGCGCTCCTGGAGGCCGCCCGCGAGGAGGGGGTGCGGCACGTGGTGATGATGGGCAGCCACCACGCCGCCGGCTTCCACACCCGGCCGCCCTCCGGTGAGGACCTGCCCGACTACGCCTTCCCGCGCCCAGACACCTTCTACGGCGTCAGCAAGGTCGTCATGGAGGCGCTGGGCAGCCTGTACCACGACCGCTTCGGCATGAACGTGACCGTGATCCGGCTCGGCACCTGCAATGAGGCGTCCGGCGACACGCGCGGCCTGGCCACCTGGATCTCGCCCGACGACCTGACCCGCCTGGTGGAGGCCGCGTTCACCGCCCCCGGCTACCACGTCGTCTGGGGCGTCTCCGACAACGCCCGGCGCTGGTGGTCGCTGGAGGAGGCCCGCGCGATCGGCTACGTCTCCCAGGACGACTCGGAGGCCCACGCCGGCCCCGTCCTGGCCGAGCAGGGCGAGCCGGACCTGTCCGAGCCGCTCCACGACCGCGCCGGCGGCGTGTTCACGCTCAGGGAGCTAGGCGGCAAGTGGTGACCCGGGCGGCCTGACCGGCGGGGAGCGCGCCTCCCCGCCGGACACGTTCCGTAACCGCCTCCGGCGGCCCTTCGGTGCTCCTAAACATGCAACCGGTTGTAGTCCCACGACGCCAAGGCCAAAACGTTAACTGACCTCATCTTCCCTGTTCGCCCGCGTGAGCTGGGGTTTCCGAGTTGACGATATATCGGTAACGGGTTTGTAACGTCTGCAAAGGGTTGACGAAACTTTTCGCATCCCTATAGGAAGGCGCTATCCGATCCCGCCGTGCCGGGGAGGCCCTGGAATGAGGGATGCATGAATCCATGTCTGATTCGCTGTCCGTAACCCCGGAACGTGTGCTCACGCCCGTGCCGCCACGGCCGGGCCGCCGGCAGAAACCGGCGGTGAACGCTCACCGGAAGCGTGAGGCCCTGACGGCCTACGTCTTCCTCGCCCCCTGGTTCGTGGGGCTGTTCGTCATCACCGTGGGGCCCATCCTGGCCTCGCTGTACCTGTCGTTCACCGACTACAGCCTCCTGGAGGAGGGCTCGTGGGTCGGGGCCGACAACTACGTCAAGATGTTCACCCAGGACGACCGGTTCCTCACCTCGCTGAAGGTGACCACGATCTACGTCGTCGTGTCGGTGCCCCTGCAGCTCGCCTTCGCGCTCCTCCTGGCCCTCGCCCTGGACCGGGGCCTGCGCGGGCTGCCGTTCTACCGCTCGGTCTACTACCTGCCCTCGCTGCTGGGCGGCAGCGTCGCCATCGCCATCCTGTGGCGCAAGCTGTTCGGCGTCGACGGCCTGTTCAACGCGGTGCTCGCGATCTTCGGGATCGAGGGGCCCGGCTGGGTGTCCAGCCCCGACACGGCGCTCGGCACGCTGATCCTCCTGCACGTGTGGACGTTCGGCGCGCCGATGGTCATCTTCCTGGCCGGCCTGCGGCAGATCCCGCAGAGCTACTACGAGGCCGCCTCGGTGGACGGGGCGAGCCGGCTGCGCCAGTTCCGGTCGATCACGCTGCCGCTGCTGACGCCGATCATCTTCTTCAACCTCGTGCTGGAGGTCATCAAGTCGTTCCAGTCGTTCACCCAGTCGTTCATCGTGAGCGGCGGAAACGGCGGGCCGGTCGACTCCACGCTCTTCTACACCCTCTATCTCTACCTCAAGGGCTTCAAGAGCTACGAGATGGGCTACGCGGCCGCCATGGCCTGGGTGCTCCTGCTCATCATCGCCGGCCTGACCGGCGTGAATTTCCTCGCGTCGAAGTATTGGGTCTTCTATGGCGACACGAAGTAACGCGGTCCCGTTCCTCTTCCGCCCGATGAGGGGCGGCCGCCTGCTCAAGCACCTCATGCTCGCGGGCTTCGGCCTGGTGATGCTGTACCCGCTGCTGTGGATGATCTCCAGCTCGCTCAAGCCCGAGGAGCTGATCTTCCGGGAGCCGGGGCTGCTGCCGAGCACCGTCACGCTGGACAACTACAGCGAGGGCTGGAACGCGCTCAAGCACTCGTTCGGCTACTACCTGTGGAACTCCGCCGTCATCACCGGTCTGAGCGTCCTGGCGAACCTGGTCGCCTGCTCGCTGGCCGCCTACGCGTTCGCCCGGCTGAACTTCCCCCTGAAGAAGCTGTGGTTCGCGGTCATGCTGGGCTCGATCATGCTGCCGCACCACGTCACGGTCGTGCCGCAGTACATCGTGTTCTCGAAGCTGGACTGGATCAACACGATCTGGCCGCTGATCGTGCCGAAGTTCCTGGCGACGGACGCGTTCTTCATCTTCCTGATGGTGCAGTTCATCCGGACCCTTCCACGAGAGCTCGACGAGGCCGCCGCGATCGACGGCGCGGGCTACTGGCGCGTGTTCCTGCAGGTGATCCTTCCGCTGTGCGTACCCGCGCTCGCCACGACCGGCATTTTCACCTTTATCTGGACGTGGAATGACTTCTTTAGCCAGAACCTGTATCTGACGAACAGCGATAACCTCACGGTGGCCGTCGCCCTCCGCCAGTTCCTGGACTCGAGCGGGGAGTCGTCGTGGGGACCGATGTTCGCGATGTCGATCGTGTCACTCGGGCCCATTTTCGGGTTCTTCCTGGCTGGACAGAAGTACCTGATCCGCGGTGTGGCTACCACCGGCCTCAAGTAGCCGATTCACCCCCCGCATTCTCCTAGAGGAGGTAGAGCTGTGAGTCTCGGCTCTCGTAAGAAGATGTGGACGGTTGCCGTCATGACGGCGGCCGTGATGACGGCGGCGAGCGCGTGTGGCGGTGGCAGCGGCGGCGACAGCGGCGGCTCCGGCGACAAGACGAAGATCGTCTTCTCCTACTGGGGCAGCGACGCCCGCCAGAAGCTCACCGAGCAGGCCCTGAAGAAGTTCGAGGAGAAGAACCCGACGATCGACGTCGAG
Source organism: Nonomuraea sp. 3-1Str (assembly GCF_031570565.1). Classification (NCBI taxonomy): domain Bacteria; kingdom Bacillati; phylum Actinomycetota; class Actinomycetes; order Streptosporangiales; family Streptosporangiaceae; genus Nonomuraea; species Nonomuraea sp. 3-1Str. The sequence continues at coordinate 229,008 of NZ_JALHBK010000009.1, read as the reverse complement.
GGCGACTTCTCCAACTGGGACAGCTACTACGAGAAGCTGGCGACCAAGGTGGCGGCCAACGACGCCCCCGACGTCATGAGCATCGAGATCCGCGGGCTCAGCGAGTACGCCGGGCGCGGCGCGCTGGCGGACCTGGCCGGCAAGGTGCCCTCCGCCGACCTCGACCAGCAGGTGCTCAGCAGTGGCCAGGTGGACGGCAAGCAGTACGCCATCCCCACCGGCGTCAACGCCTTCTCCATGCTGGCCAACCCCTCCGTGCTGGAGAAGGCCAAGCAGAAGCTGCCCGACGACAAGAGCTGGACCTGGGACGACTGGATCAACCTGGCCAAGCAGGTGTCGGGCTCGGGCGGCAACGTGATGGGCGCCGAGTACAACCCCAACCCGGCGTGGCTGCAGATCTTCGCCGCCCAGCGCGGTGAGAAGTTCTACGACGGCAACAAGATCGGCGTCTCCGTCGACACCATCAAGGCGTGGTGGAACATCAGCCAGCAGCTCATCCAGGCCAAGGCGGCTCCCGAGCCCGCCAAGAGCGCCGAGCTGCTCACCGCCGGCCCCGAGCAGTCGCTGCTGGCCACCAACACCGGCGCGATGGGCATGTGGTGGAGCAACCAGCTCAACGCCCTGTCCAAGGCGTCCGGCCAGGAGCTCTCGCTGCTGCGCATGCCCAAGGAAAAGGGCGCCACCAGCGCCGGCATGTTCCTCCAGCCGGCCATGTACTACACCGGCTCCGCCAAGTCCGAGCACCCGGCCGAGGCCGCCAAGCTGATCGACTTCCTGGTCAACGACCCGGACGCCGCCTCCATCCTGCTGAGCGACCGCGGCCTGCCCACCAACGCCAAGGTGCTGGCCGCCGTCAAGGACAAGCTGCCCCCGGTCGACCAGCGGACACTCGCCTTCATCGACGAGATCAAGGGCGAGCTGAGCCCGATCAGCGCCCCGCCGAAGGGCGCCCTCCAGATGGAGGACATCCTCAAGCGCAACACCGACGAGGTCCTCTTCGGCAAGACCACGCCGGACGCGGGCGCCCAGAAGTTCCTGTCCGAGGCGAACGCCGCCATCGCCGGCTGACGCCGGTTTCCTGACCGTCCCACGAGGGGGCGGTCACAGCACCGCGGGCTGGGGGACGAGCGCCCCCAGCCCCTCATCTCGAATCTCGGGGAGAGCACGTTGAGCACCAGGTACGCTTTCGTCGGCCTCGGCCACCGCGCCCAGATGTACGTGGACGCGCTGCTGGGCGACTGGAGCGACGCGGGGACCATCGCCGGTCTCTGCGACACCAACCGGACCCGCATGGCCTACTACGTCGAGCGCATCGGCCGCGAGGTGCCCTGCTTCGCCCCCGACGAGTTCGGCAAGCTGCTCGACCTGGCCGACACGGTCATCGTCGCCACGGTCGACGCCACCCACGCCCGCTACGTCTGCGCCGCCCTGGACGCCGGCAAGGACGTCATCGTGGAGAAGCCGCTCACCGTCGACGCCGAGAGCGCCGCCGCGATCGCGGAGGCGGCCGGGCGGGCCACGGGCCGGCTGGTGGTCACCTTCAACTACCGCTACTCCCCGCGCAACTCCGCGGTGAAGCGCCTCATCAGCGAGGGCGCCATCGGCGAGGTCACCTCGGTCCACTTCGACTGGGCCCTCGACACCATCCACGGCGCCGACTACTTCCGCCGCTGGCACCGCGACCGCGCCAACTCGGGCGGCCTGCTCGTCCACAAGTCCACCCACCACTTCGACCTGGTCAACTGGTGGCTCGCCGCCGCGCCCCGCCTCGTGTTCGCCCAGGCCGACCTGCGCTTCTACGGCACGGCCCTGCCTCGGGGCGAGCGCCCCGAGCGCTCGCACGGCGCGCCGGGCCTCGGCACCGACCCGTTCCTGCTCGACATCTCGGCCGACCCCCGGCTCAAGCGCCTCTACCTCGACGCCGAGCACGAGGACGGCTACATCCGCGACCAGGACGTCTTCGCCGACGGCGTGACCATCGACGACACCATGTCGGTGCTGGTCCGCTACGCCAACCGCGCGATCCTCACCTACTCGCTCACCGCGCACGCCCCCTACGAGGGCTACCGCGTGGTCTTCAACGGCACCGAAGGCCGCATCGAGCTGGAGGTGTGCGAGCGGTCGTGGACCCCGCCGCAGGCCGCCATCGACCCGAGCGCCGCGAGCAAGGAGCACGCCGCGGGCTCCTGGGAGCGGCTCGTCCTGCACCGCCACTGGCAGCAGGCGGAGGAGGTCCCGATCGAGCGGGGCGCGGGCGGCCACGGCGGCGGCGACCGGCTGCTGCTGAACGACGTCTTCCGCGGCCCCGGGGACGACCCGCTCGGCCGCCCGGCCGGCTATCGCGACGGCATCCGCAGCGTGCTGGTCGGCGTCGCCGCCAACCGCTCGGCCGCGACCGGCCTGCCCGTCGCCCTCAGCGAGGACGGCACCAGCCTGGCCGATGCCTGAGCGGGGATCGGGGCAGGCGCCGGCGCTGCGCCACCTCGGGGAGTTCTCCGGGCTGGCCGAGGTGGCCGCGCGCGGGCGCGGCCTGTTCCCCGAGGCCGCCCCGGGTCCCGCGCTGCGGCGCGCCGCCCGCGACGCGATCGGCGTGCTCGACCTGGCCGCGGACGACGTGCGCGTGGAACGGTCCTGGACCGCGGGCGACCTCGACGGCGAGGAGCTGTCCTGGTCGCTCGGCTACGGCCCGCGCACCCGGGCGTACCTGCTCAGGCCGCGCGGCGCGACCGGCCCGCTGCCGGGCGTCGTCGCGCTGCACTGCCACGCGGGCATGAAGTTCGCCGGTAAGGAGAAGATCGCCGACGGCCCCGAGCCGGCGTCGCCCGAGGTCGCGCGGCTGCGCGGCCGGATCTACGACGGCCGGGCCTACGCCGACGACCTGGCCCGGCAGGGGTTCGCCGTGCTCGTCCACGACGTCCTCGGCTGGGGCAGCCGCCGCTTCCCGCTGGAAGCCATGCCCGAGCCCGTGGCGGCGCTGGCCGCCGGGGGCGGCCCTGAGGGGCTGTCCGAGGCCGACCGCTACGACCGGGCGGCGGCGCAGCACGAGCACCTGCTGGAGAAGTACTGCACGCTGCTCGGCACGTCGCTGGCGGGCGCGGTGGCGGGGGAGGACCTGGCCGCCGCGGCCTACCTGCGGGCACGCTCGGACGTCGGCCCGGTGGGGTGCGTAGGGCTGTCGGGCGGCGGCCTGCGCGCCGCGCTGCTCGGCGCGTTCGACCCCGGCATTCGGGCGGTCGCCGTCGCGGCCATGATGGCGTCCTACCGCGACCTGCTCGACCGCCACGTCGCGTCGCACACGTGGATGCTCTACCCGCCCGGCCTGTCGCGGGTGTGCGACTGGCCGTCACTGGCGGCCGCACGCGCTCCGGAGCCGCTCCTGGTCCTGTACGGCGAGCGGGACGAGCTGTTCCCGCCCGCCGGGATGCGCCGGGCCCACGAGATCATCTCCCGCGCGTACCCGGAGGGCGGCTACGAGGGCGTCTTCTTCGACGCCCCGCACGCCTTCACCCTGCCCATGCAGGAGCACGCCTTCGCCTGGCTGTCGCGGCACCTGGCGGCCTGAGCCCGCGGTCGCCGCCAACGACGCTCAGGCCGTCGCCTCGGTCACCAGATCCGGGACCTCGCCGGGCGCCAGGCGGCCGTCGGCGACGACCACGGTGACCCGGCGGGCCAGCACGTCGCCGAAGACCAGCGGCGTGTCCCAGGCCAGCGCCGTGCCCACCCCGGGGTACTCCGCGACCCGCACGAACCACGGGTCGTCCTCCTGGGCGAACACCAGTGTCCAGTCCTCCGACGACAGCGCCAGCCACGGCGCCCGCGACCCGTGCACGGCCTGCTCGCCCTCGGCCTCCCCGGTGAAGACCCCCAGCCCCGGCGAGCCGGCGGGAGCCCGCCAGAAGAACCCGCCGTACCCTGCTCCGGCCCGGCCCTTGGTGGCCGAGCTCTGGATCGTCAGCGGCGAGCCGGTGAGGTTGCGCAGCGTGAAGGAGAAGCGCAGCGCCCAGCCCCGCGACAGCGGGACCGCCCGCGCCGTCCGCTCCTCGCGCACGACCGGGTCCTCGCCCGGCCGCTCCCACAGCAGCGTCTCGGCGAACCCTGCCCGGTCGCGGCCGGTGAACTCCACGTGCCGCTGGACGCCGTGGTTGTCGAGCCAGGTCGGCCCCTGGTCGCGGACGAAGGTGCGCCCGCCCCAGAAGTTGCGCCCGCCCACGTCCGTCACGGCCACGCCGGCGCCCAGGTGGTGCGGGTGGTCCTGCGGCCGCACCTCGGTCACGACGACGCCCCCGAGCGTGCGCACCGGATGCAGGTACGGCCGGGGCGACTCGGTGAGCGGCAGGCCGGGACGCGTCACGTACTCGGCGACGACCCCGCCCCCGGCGACCAGCGGCACGGCCCAGGGCGCGCCCACCTCGGAGAACAGCGCGAGCCGGTCCGCGCAGGCGTCCACCAGCCCGGCGACGCCCGGCAGCACCCGGCCCTCGCCGGAGCGGTCCTGGTGCTCGTCGGCGATCGGCAGCGGGTCGGGGGCGAGCCGGATGGCCTCCAGCACCTCCATGAACGCCCCGGTCCTGCCGATGGGCACGAGCAGCGGCTCCCCGGAGCGGACGTGGTCCACCAGGTTGCGCAGCAGGTCCGTCCGGCCGAACCGCCGCACGGGCCCGTCGTCCACCTGGACCTCGTCCAGCGTGTACCTGAGCGTGATCCGTCCCCGCTCGCCGTGGACGACCACGTACGGCTCGTCCCGCTCGGCGGCGCACAGCGTCACGGCGGCCACGATCGGCGGCCCGCCGGCCGTGGTGACCCGGACCGCGGAGGTGTCGTCCGACTCGATGGCGTTGGCGTGGAACAGCTCCGTCTCGACCGAGGCGACGGCGCCGCGCCCCTCGGTCCCGGCCACCGCCAGGGCGGTCGCCAGCGCGTGGGCGAACGGGTTGGTCAGCGCGCCGTCCACGACGTCCACGCCGTCGAGCCGCCGCCGGCCCGCCCACGCGCTGCGCGTGAAGTAGGACGCGGGCCGCGGCCACGAGCCGGCCACGCCGATCCCGGTGCCGCGGCCGATGACGCCCTCGGCGATCATGCCGCGCACCGCCGGGACCGCCGCCGAGCCGAGGCTCTGGAACCCCACCTGGCAGGCGAGCCCCGACTCGGCGGCGGCGCGCTCCATCCGGTCGAAGTCGGCCAGCGTGGCCGCCGTCGGCTTCTCCACCAGCACGTGCGCCCCCGCCGCCAGCGCGGCCAGCGTCAGCTCGGCGTGCGTCGGGATGGGCGTCGCCAGGATCGCGATCTCCGCGCCGGTCCGCTTGATCAGCTCCGGCAGGTCCGTGGAGAACTCGGGCGCGGCGTCGCCGGGGCCGAGCCCGTCGAGCGCTCCCGGCTCCGGCGGCACGGTGTCGCAGACGCCGGCCAGCTCGACCACGTCCCTCATGTGCCGCAGCCGCTCCAGGTAATGGGCCCCGAATCCCCGGGTGCCCGCCAGGACGACGCGCATGCTCACCTCCAGCGGAGCCCGAGGCCCCGGTGCTCTCCGACGCTCAGCTTCCCACCCGAGACCCGGACGGGGTACGGCTCCTCCAGCAACCCGAGGGCCGCGAACGAGGCGTCCTCGACCTCCTCGGCCATGCACGGCAGCGGCAGCGTGAGCGCGAGCTGCGCCGACAGGTCGGGCAGCAGGTGCGGATAGACGGGCACGTCGAACGCCCGGGCCAGCTCGGTGATCCGCAGGAACGGCGTGATGCCGCCCACCCGGACCACGTTGGGCTGGACCACGTCGCAGGCGCCCGCGGTCAGCAGGTCACGGAAGCCGTAGACGGTGTAGACGTTCTCGCCGACCGCGATCGGCACGTCCACCGACCGGCGCAGCTCCACGTGCGCGGCCACGTCGTCGGCCGGCAGCGGCTCCTCCAGCCAGTGCAGCCCGTACGGGGCCAGCGCGTCGACCGCGCGGCGGGCCCGGTGCAGGTCCCAGCGCTGGTTGGCGTCGATCATCAGCAGCGTGCCCGGCCCGACGACCTCGCGGACCGCGGCCACCCGCTCGACGTCCTCGCTCAGGTCGGGCCGGCCGACCTTCATCTTGACGGCCGGGTAGCCGGCCGCCTTCCACCGCTCGGCCTGCGCGACCAGCTCCTCCAGCGTGTAGTGCAGGTTGACGCCGCTGCCGTAGACCGGCACGGTGTCCCTGCGCCGGCCCAGCACGTCCACGATCCCGCGCCCGCCGCAGCGCAGGTCCCACAGCGCGAGGTCCACGCCCGCGAGGGCGACCGTGGTGACGCCGCCCGGTCCGGCCTCGCGCAGGTGCCGCCAGAGGCGGTCCCACACCACCTCCGGGTGCGGGTCGAGGCCGATCACCGCCTCCCGGATGTCGTGCTCCAGCAACGCCTGGACGGCCCGCGCCCCGATCTGCGGCGTCCAGGAGAAGCCCGTGCCGGTCCGCCCGTCGTCCAGGACCACCTCGACCACCAGCACGTGGTTGGCGGGCACGTCCGGCCCCCACGGCCGCGGCAGGGCGGCCGTGCGGGCGCTCACACGCAGGTCACGAATCATGGGCCGCCGCCACCTCCTTGCCCCGCCGGATGAGCTCCTCCAGCTCGGCCACGTGCTCCGGCGCGGCGTCCACCAGCGGGGGCCGCACCGGGCCGGCGTCCAGGCCGGTCAGCCGCACCCCGGCCTTGACCAGCGACACGGCGTACCCCGGGACCTTGGAGCGCAGCCGGACGAGCGGCTCGTAGAACTCGGTGAGCAGGTCGCCGGCGCCGGCGAGGAAAGCGGTGGCGATCTCCGGCGCGAACGCGAAGACCGCCGAGGAGTAGAGCTCCACGCCGATGCCCCGGTAGGCCCCCATGGTCAGCTCGGCCGTCGGCAGCCCGTTGAAGAACGCGAAGTCCGGGCCGATCTCGCGGCGTACGGCCAGCACGATCCGCTGGATGAGGTCGATGTCGCCCAGGCCGTCCTTCAGGCCCACCACGCCGGGGATCCGGGCCAGCTCCACCACCTGCTCGGGGGTGAGCACCACCGACCCGCGCATGTAGATGATCACCGGCAGCACCTCGGCGACCGCGCGCACGTAGGCGGTGTAGCCCTCGCGCGGCCCCACGGCCAGGTACGGCGGCATGAGCAGCAGGCCGTCGGCGCCCGCGTCACGGGCCGCGCGGGCCTGGCGCAGCGCCGAGCCGAGCGGCCCGCCCGCGCCGGCGACCACCGGCGCCTCGCCCCGCGCCGTCTTGACGGCCACCTGCACGGCGGCCTCGTGCTCGGCCTCCGACAGGGCGGGGAACTCGCCGGTGCCGCACGCCACGAACACCCCGCCCGGCCGGTGCGCGAGCCCGCGCCTGATGTGCTCGGCCAGCACCTCCTCGGCCAGGCGCCCGGCCGCGTCGAACGGCGTTACCGGGAAGAAGAGGATCCCGCTGAGGTTCATCCGATCTCCAGTTCGGTTCGCCAGTCGCGCTTGGGGGTCCAGCCCAGCAGCCGCTCGGCCTTGGCCGAGGTGAAGGCGGGGGCGGTGCCGGTCAGCGCGGCGGCGGTGGCCGCGGTGGCGGGGTTGACGGCGGGCAGCAGCTCCGCCAGGGGCTCACGGGCGAGGGCGTCGGCGGCTCCGGCGAAGAACACCTCGCCGTTCGGGATGTCCCACATCCGGTCGATCAGGACGGACAGCATGTCCGAGGCGTCGCGCGCGTCGATGTAGTTGAACAGCGACACCCCGGCGATCTCCGGCCGGTCCAGCCGTTCCGCGATGGTGTGGCCGGACTGGGTCGGCGCGCCCGCCCACTCCTCCGGTGCCACCACGAAGCACGGCCGCACGGCCGCGAACCTCGTCTCGGAGTCGCGCGCGAAGGCGGCCATGGTCTGCTCGGCCACCAGCTTCGACAGGCTGTAGGCGTTCCACGGCTCGGCCGGGTGCTCCTCGTCGATCGGCAGGTAGCGCGGCGCCCAGCCGCGGGGCGCGCCGTAGCCGATGACGGTCGGGCTGCTGGCGATGACCACGCGGCCGACCCCGGTGTTGCTCGCCGCCTCGCAGACGTTGAAGGCGAGCTGGGTGTTGGTCCGGTAGATGACGCCCTCGGGCCGGCTGAACGGGGTGGCGATGGCGGCCAGGTGGACCACCACGTCCGGGCGGAAGCGGGCGAGCACGTCGTAGGCCTGGCCGAGGTCGGTGAGGTCGGCGGGCAGGGTGGACGCCGCCTCCGGCGGGGTGCCCGGCACGACGTCGACGCCGATCACCTCGTGACCGGCCTGCGCCAATGTGGCGACCACGCTGCGCCCTAGCCGGCCGGCGCTCCCGGTCACCAGTGTTCGTGTCATCGGATCTTTCACCACTCCTGGGGTTCGCGTTCGGCAACCGGTTGCAAAAAGTATTGAGGTTTCGTTCCGGCAACGTCAAGCGGCGGAGGCGCGCCCTCCCCTCCCACTTGGGGGAACATAGGGGATAGGGTGGTGCGCCGGCGGTCCCTCCCGGGCGGCGACGACGCATTGACAGCGATACAAACGCTTGCACTAAAGTACAAGCTGTGGTCGGAGGAGGCCAGGCGTGGCGGTGACGATTCGCGACGTGGCACGCGCTTCCGGCGTCCACGTCTCCACGGTGTCACGTTCCTTCTCCGCGCCCCACCTGGTCAACCCGGAGACCCGCACCCGCGTGCTGGCCGTCGCCGAGGACCTGGGCTACCGGCCCAACCGCGCCGCCCGCGCGCTGACCACCGGCCGCACCCACAACCTCGGCCTCATCGTGGCCGACATCGCCAACCCCTTCTTCCCGCCGCTCATCAAGGCCGCCCAGGCCCAGGCACGGCTGCGCGACTACCACGTGTTCGTGGCCGACACCGACGAGGATCCCAAGGCGGAGGAGGATCTGATCCAGACCCTCACCAAGCAGGTGGACGGCGTCCTGCTGTGCAGCCCGCGCCTGACCAACAGGACGATAGAGCGCCTGCGCGAGGAGATCCCCTTCGTCCTGGTCAACCGGCGCGTCCGGGGCATGCCCACGGTGCTCATGGACGTGGGGCGCGGGGCCCGGCTCGCCGTCGAGCACCTGACGGAGCTGGGGCACCGCCGCCTGGCCGTCGTCACCGGCCCCAGCGGCTCCTGGACCAGCAAGGAGATGCAGGAGGCGGCCGCCGCGATGAGCGAGGTGGACGTCGTCTTCCTCGGCCCCAACCCGCCGACCGAGCTGGGTGGCCTGGCCGCCGCCGCCGACGTGCTGGCCTCGGGCGCCACCGGCGTCCTCGCCTACAACGACCTGGTCGCCATCGGCCTGATCGAGGGGCTGTCCGAGCGCGGGGCCGAGGTGCCGCGCGACATCAGCGTGATCGGCGTGGACGACATCGTGGCCGGCCGGCTCGGCCGTCCCAAGCTCACCACCATCGCCATGCCCACCGCCGCCGCCGGGCGCATCGCCGTCGACATGCTGCTGCAGTCGGTCGACTCCGAGGGGGCCACGGGTGTCACGATGCTGGAGACCACCCTGATCGTCCGAGAGTCCACGGGAGAGGCACACACATGATGTTCGGAACACTGCCGTCGGGCGAGCGCGTCGAGCGCTTCGAGCTGACCTCGGGGCGGCTGCGCGCGGCCGTGCTCAGCTACGGCGCCGTGCTCCAGTCCTTGGAGGTGTCCGGCGTCAACGTGGTGCTCGGACTCGACACGCTCGAGGACTACCTGACCCGCAGCCGCTACTTCGGCGCGGTCGTCGGCAGGTACGGCAACCGCATCGCCGGCGCCGCGTTCACCCTCGACGGGGTCGCCTACACCCTGCCCCGCAACAACGGGCCCAGCAGCCTGCACGGCGGCGTCGAGGGCTTCGACCGCAAGGTGTGGACGGTCGCCGAGGCCACCGGCTCCTCCGTGACGCTCACCCTGACCAGCCCCGACGGCGACCAGGGCTACCCGGGCACGCTCACCGCCTCCGTCACCTACACCGCCGACGGCGACGCGCTGCGCATCGACTACACCGCCGAGACCGACGCGCCCACGGTGCTCAACCTCACCAACCACTCCTACTTCAACCTGGCCGGCGCCGGCCGTGGCGACGTCCTCGGCCACGAGATCGAGATCGGCGCCGAGCACTACCTGCCGGTCGACGACGACAAGATCCCGACCGGTGACCTCGCCCCCGTCAAGGGCACGCCGTTCGACTTCACCACGCCCCACGCCATCGGCGCCCGCCTCGACGGCGCCTACGACCACTGCTTCGTGCTGGACGGATCCGGCGGCATGCGCGTCGTCGAGCCGGCCGTCGGCCTGACCATGGAGGTCACCACCACGGAGCCGGGCGTGCAGTTCTACGCCGGCGGCATGCTCGACGGCGTCGCCACCCCCTTCGGGCCGCACGCGGGCTTCTGCCTGGAGACCCAGCACTTCCCCGACTCGCCCAACCAGTCGCAGTTCCCCTCCACGGTGCTGCGGCCGGGGGAGCGCTTCACCTCCAGCACGACCTACCGCTTCCCGGCCTGACGCCCGGCTTACACCCGTTCGCGAACGGCATCGGCGAGCCTGAGTGCGTTCGCCACCGTCTCGGAAGTACCTTTGGCATCATGGCCACCCGTACGCCGAAAAGCGCATCGAAGGGGCCGGCGAAGCGGTCGACCACGCCGCGCCCGGCCCCCGCGAAGCGGGGATCCACGCCGTCGGGGCGCCCGAGGGCCAGGGGATCATCGTCGGCCCGCAAGGCGTCCCTGACCCATCAGGACCCGATCACCTGGGTCTTCACGATGATCGGCAAGCTCGTCGTCGGGCTGTGGATGCTCGTGGCCAACGGCATCGGCGGCGCGGCGCGGGCGCTCGGCAAGAACGCCCGCGAGCTCGACCCGGCGCACCGGCGCGACGGCGTGGGCCTCGCGGTCCTGGCCGGCGCCATCGTGCTGGCCGCGATGACCTGGCGCGCCTCCGAGGGCACGGTCGCCACCGTGGTCAACGTGGTCGTGCGCGCGATGTTCGGCTCGCTGGCGTGGGCGCTGCCGCTGCTGTTCGGCCTGCTGGCCTGGCGGTACCTGCGCCACCCCGACCAGAACGCCGACACCGGCCGCATGGTGATCGGCTGGAGCGCGCTGCTGATCGGCGTGCTCGGCGTCATCCACGTGGCCAACGACGTGCCCTACCCCAACCCCGCGGGCACCGCCAACGACGGCATGGACCGGGTCTCCCAGGCGGGCGGCCTCATCGGGTTCATCGTCTCGGCCCCGCCCATGAGCATCCTGCCCTCGTGGATCACGATCCCGCTGCTGCTCATGCTGTCCGGCTTCGGGGTGCTCGTGATCACGGCCACGCCGGTCCACCGCATCCCCGAGCGGCTGTCGGAGCTGCGGCACCTGCTGTTCGAGCAGCGGGGCACCGCCCCGGCCGGCGCCCCCAGGCCCGAGGTCCGGCGACAGCGGCGGGTCCGCAAGCCCGCCGAGCCCGGCGCCGAGCGCGAGGGCGAGCCGCCGTACGACACGCCCGTCCTGTCCGACCAGGACAAGCGGGCCGACCACGCGCCGGAGATCGTGCCGGGCCTGGTGGACGAGGAGCCGCCCGCGCCCGAGCCGGCCAGACGGCCCGAGCCGCCGGAGCCGACGCCCGCGCCGCGCAAGGTCGAGCAGCTCGTGCTCTCGCCGCAGGCCGGCCCGTACAGCCTGCCGGACCTGCAGTTCCTCAAGCCCGGCAGCCTGCCCAAGCCGCAGACCAAGGCCAACACCACCGTGGTCAACGCGCTGACCAGCGTGCTGGAGCAGTTCGCCATCGACGCGCAGGTGATCGGCTTCACCCGCGGCCCGACCGTCACCCGCTACGAGATCGAGCTCGGGCCCGCCGTGAAGGTGGAGAAGGTCACCGCGCTCACCAAGAACATCGCGTACGCGGTGAAGTCCGCCGACGTCCGCATCCTGTCGCCCATCCCCGGCAAGTCGGCCATCGGGGTGGAGATCCCGAACGCCGACAAGGACCTGGTGGCGCTCGGCGACGTGCTGCGCTCGCAGGTGGCCCAGGCCGACCACCACCCGATGATCGTGGGGCTGGGCAAGGACGTCGAGGGCCGCACGATCGTGGCCAACCTCGCCAAGATGCCCCATTTGCTCATCGCGGGCGCCACCGGCGCGGGCAAGTCCGTCTGCGTCAACGGCCTCATCACCTCGATCCTCATGCGCGCCACCCCCGACGAGGTGCGCATGGTGCTCGTCGACCCCAAGCGGGTGGAGCTCTCGGTGTACGAGGGCATCCCGCACCTGATCACGCCCATCATCACCAACCCCAAGAAGGCCGCCGAGGCCCTCGAATGGGTCGTGGGGGAGATGGACCGCCGCTACGACGACCTGGCGGCCTCCGGGTTCCGGCACGTGGACGAGTTCAACAAGGCGGTGCGGGCCGGCAAGCTCCAGCCGCCGCCGGGCAGTGAGCGGGTCTACCAGCCGTACCCGTACCTGCTGGTGATCGTGGACGAGCTGGCCGACCTCATGATGGTGGCCCCGCGCGACGTCGAGGACTCGATCGTGCGCATCACGCAGCTCGCCCGCGCCGCCGGCATCCACCTGGTCATCGCCACCCAGCGGCCCTCCGTGGACGTCGTCACCGGTCTCATCAAGGCCAACGTGCCCTCCCGGCTGGCCTTCGCCGTCTCCTCGCTCACCGACTCGCGGGTCATCCTCGACCAGCCCGGCGCCGACAAGCTGGTCGGCCAGGGCGACGCGCTGTTCCTGCCGATGGGCGCGAGCAAGCCCATCCGCATCCAGAACGCGTTCGTCTCGGAGAAGGAGATCGCCGAGATCGTCGCGCACTGCAAGACGCAGATGCAGGCCGAGTACCGCGACGACGTGGCCGCCGCGCCCGTCAAGCGGGAGATCGATGAGGACATCGGCGACGACCTGGAGCTGCTGATCCAGGCGGCCGAGCTGATCGTGACGACCCAGTTCGGCTCCACCTCGATGCTCCAGCGCAAGCTGCGCGTCGGGTTCGCCAAGGCCGGGCGGCTGATGGACCTGCTGGAGAGCCGCTCCGTGGTGGGCCCCAGCGAGGGCTCCAAGGCCCGTGAGGTGCTCGTCAAGCCCGACGATCTGGCGGCTCTGCTGGCCGACCTGCGCGGCGGGTGACCCCGGTGCGCCCCTGCCGGACGGTTACTGGTTGAATAGGGCTGGTTACGGTTCGTCAGGGGCTGGGAGGCGTGCGCCGTGGAGGACCAGAGCACACAGGAGCAGGAAGCGCCGGCACAGGGCGCGGACAGGCGGAGCGTCGGAGCCATGCTGTCCACCGCGAGACGGTCGGCGGGCATGACGGTCGAGCAGCTCAGCGCGGTCACCCGCGTTCGCGAGGCGATCATCAACGCCTTCGAGCGCGACGAGTTCGCGCAGTGCGGCGGCGACTTCTACGAGCGGGGGCACATCAAGGCGCTCTCCAGAGCACTCGGCCTCGATCCCGAGGCCATGGTCCAACGCTACGACGAGTTCAACGGCGGGCGCCCGCCCGCGCTGCAGATGGCCGGCGTCTTCCGCACCGACCGCGTGCTGCGGGCGGCCGAGCGGCGCGGTCCCACCTGGTCGATGGGGCTGGGCGTCGTGCTCAGCCTCGTCGTGATCTTCGGCGTGGTCCGCGTCATGGGCGGAGGGACGCACCCGGCCGCGGTGGAGGAGATCTCCGCCGGCCAGGGCGCGCCGGCGGCCGAGCTGCACCAGCGCGCCAAGCCGGCACCGCCCAGGGCGAGCGCGACCGTCGTCTCCAACGAGGTGGTCGTCCAGGTCAAGGCCAAGCGCTCGTCCTACGTCAACGTCCTCGACGCCCAGGGGCGCAGCCTGTTCGCCGGGACGATGCAGCCCGGCATGACATCCACCTGGCGGGCACCGAACCGGGTCGACCTTGAGGTCAGCGACGCCGGCGCGGTGTCGGTGCAGGTCAACGGCAAGAAGGTCGGCAAGCTGGGGTCGCGGGGCGAGACGGTGCGCCGCTCGTTCGGGCCGCCGGCGCCACCGGCGAGGTAGCCCGTGCATCGGGTGGTGGCCAACTCCCGATACCGTAGTGTTCACCATGTCATCCCGCCGAACCGCATCGCTGATCACCCTGGGCTGCGCGCGCAACGAGGTCGACTCCGAGGAGCTCGCCGCGCGACTTGAGGCTGCCGGCTGGCAGCTGGGCGACGACGACCCAGACGTCGTCGTCGTCAACACGTGTGGCTTCATCGACTCGGCGAAGAAGGACTCCATCGACACGCTGCTGGCCGCGGCGGACTCCGGCACCAAGGTGGTCGCCGCGGGCTGCATGGCCGAGCGTTACGGCAACGAGCTGGCCGAGGCACTGCCCGAGGCCAGCGCGGTCATCTCCTTCGACGACTACGCCGACATCGGCGGCCGCCTCGACGACGTGCTCGCCGGGCGGCCGCTCAAGCCGCACACCCCGCGTGACCGCCGCACCCTGCTGCCCATCTCGCCCGTCGACCGGGCCGCGGCCCCCAAGGCCGCCATCCCGGGCCACGGCGACCTGCCCGACGGGCTGGCGCCCGCCAGCGGCCCCCGCGTGCTGCGCAAGCGGCTCGACGAGAGCCCGGTGGCCTCGCTCAAGCTCGCCTCCGGCTGCGACCGGCGCTGCACCTTCTGCGCCATCCCGGCCTTCCGCGGCGCCTACGTCTCGCGTGACCCCGAGGAGCTGCTGGCCGAGGCCGACTGGCTCGCCCACCGCGGCGTGCGCGAGCTGGTCCTCGTCAGCGAGAACTCCACCTCCTACGGCAAGGACCTCGGCGACCTGAGGGCGCTGGAGAAGCTGCTGCCGCGCCTGGCCGCCGTCGAGGGCATCGACCGGGTGCGCGTCAGCTACCTCCAGCCGGCCGAGCTGCGACCGGGGCTGCTGGAGGTCATCGCGGGCACCGAGGGCATCGCCCCGTACTTCGACCTGTCCTTCCAGCACGCCAGCGGCACGGTGCTGCGCCGGATGCGCCGCTTCGGCGACCCGGAGCGCTTCCTGGGGCTGCTGGAGAGCATCCGCGAGCACGCCCCCGAGGCGGGTGTGCGCTCCAACTTCATCGTGGGCTTCCCCGGCGAGACCGAGGAGGAGTTCGGCGAGCTGGTCGGCTTCCTGGAGCAGGCGCGGCTCGACGTGATCGGCGTGTTCGGCTACTCCGACGAGGACGGCACCGAGGCGGCCGGCTTCGACGGCAAGCTCGACCAGGAGACCGTGGACGAGCGCGTGCGCGTGCTGACCGAGCTGGCCGAGGAGCTGACCGCGCAGCGGGCCGAGGAGCGCATCGGCACCGAGGTCGACGTGCTCATCGACGACGACCTGGGTGACGGCGGCTATGAGGGCCGGGCCGCCCACCAGGGTCCCGAGGTGGACGGGTCCGTGACCGTGCAGGGCATCGGCCTGGTGCGCGGCCAGATCGTGCGCGCGGTGGTGGTCGACGCCGAGGGGGTCGACCTGATCGCGCGCATCAAGGCCGGTCCATGACGAGGGACGAGCGCCGCGTGGTCAGCCCGTGGAACATCGCCAACGTGCTCACGGTCCTGCGGTTGGTGCTCGTCCCCTTCTTCGTCTTCTGCCTCTTCATGCCGGGCATGGGCTGGCGCCTGGGCGCGCTGGCCGTCTTCGGCGTGGCGTCCATCACCGACCATCTCGACGGCGAGCTGGCCCGCCGCTACGGGCTGATCACCGACTTCGGCAAGATCGCCGACCCGATCGCCGACAAGGCGCTGACCGGGGCGGCGCTGGTGTCCCTGTCGCTTCTCGGCGAGCTGCCGTGGTGGGTCACGCTGGTGATCCTCGGCCGTGAGCTCGGCATCACAGTGCTGCGCCTCATGCTGATCCGCCGCGCGGTCATCCCGGCCAGCTACGGCGGCAAGGTCAAGACCGTGCTGCAGATCGCCGCGATCGTCCTGTACATCCTGCCCGGCGTCTACGACCCGCTCCGCTGGACGGTCATGGGCGCCGCCCTGCTGGTCACGGTCGGCACGGGCATCGACTACGTGGTCCGAGCCGTCAAGCTCCGCAAGGTGGCGCGGCAGGTCCGGGGGGAGTGACCATGGCTGCGGCCGCCGAGGCCATCACGCTGCTGGTGGAGCGGGGGGCCACGCTCGCCGTGGCCGAGTCGCTGACCGGGGGGCTCATCGGGGCGACCCTCACCGCCGTCCCGGGGGCGTCCAAGGCGTTCCGGGGCGGGGTCGTCTCCTACGCGACGGATCTGAAGCAGGCGCTGCTGGGGGTCCCCGGCGATCTGCTGCGACGGGAGGGGGCCGTTCACCCGGACGTCGCGGCGGCGATGGCGGCGGGCGTGGCCAGGGTGTGCGAGGCGACGTACGGGCTGGCCGTGACCGGGGTGGCGGGGCCCGAGCCCCAGGACGGCAAGCCCGTCGGCACCGTGCACGTGGCCGTCAGCGGGCCCGGCGGAGAAATATGGCTGCGGGAGTTGAGACTCCAGGGGTCGCGCGAACGTATCAGGGTAAAGACGGTGGACGAGGCGGTTGATCTACTAACAGGTGTGCTTAAGCCGAACAAGGGGGAACATTCCGGGTGATTACCGTGTTACGTCCCGAGCGAACATGACAGGCACGGTCTGACGCGGTGTCGGTCGATACAGGTACGGTGGAGCTGTGAGTGAGGTCCGAGAGCCAACGTCAAGCAGCGAACGCCCGGCAGGCAGGCCGGGTGCGTCGCATGACGGGCCGGGAGCGACGATCCGGGGACGGCAGGGCCCCATGACGACGGCGAGGAGCATGTACCAAGCGAAGAAGAAGGATGGGCGGCACGATCCGATCGCGCGGGGCGTGGTGAAGTCTTCCACGCCGGGGAGGGAGCGACAGATGATTTTGCTGCGTCAGCTGCTCGGCGATGTGCTGAGGCGGTTGCGCGTGCGGCAGGGACGCACTCTCCGTGAGGTGTCCACGTTGGCGCGGGTCTCGCTGGGCTACTTGTCCGAAGTGGAGCGTGGCCAGAAAGAGGCGTCGTCCGAGTTGCTGGCCTCGATCTGCGGCGCCCTCGGCGTTCCGCTGTCGCAGGTTCTGCGTGAGGTGTCCGACCAGTTCGCCCTGGCTGAGCTGCAGGCTGCCCCCGTGCTCGCCGACGTCCCCGACCACGAGCGCATCCCCCTTGCCGAAGCGGTGCCCGGATCGATCTCCGACTCCGTGTTCCCCGAGGTCAAGGACATGGTGGCCGCCTAGCCCGGCTGGCAGGCGCCGCACCACAGGATCAGCCGTTCCTGTGGCTGTGCCCCCATCTCCCCACGGCTGATGCGCGTGCCGCATCGGCGACACGGCCGCCCCGCCCTGCCGTAGACCCAGGTCTGCGCGCCGGGACGGCGATCGCCTGTCGTCACGGTGCCCGCGTGAGCCTTGTTCGCGTTCAGCAGCCGCTGGGCCAGCGTGACCATCCCCTCCAGGTCCGCCACGTCCCCGACCTTCCGCCACGGCCAGACTCCTCTGAGGAACAGCGTCTCGGCGCGGTAGATCGTGCCGATTCCCGCAAGGTTGCGCTGGTCGAGCAGCGCCTCCCCGATCGTCCTGTCCGGCTCCAGCAGCAGCCGCCGCACCGCCTCGGCGGGATCCCAGTCGTCGCCGAGCAGGTCGGGTCCCAGATGGCCCACCACTCGTGACTCCTCGGCGGTACGCAGCAGGTCCACCATCCCCAGCCGGTGCCCGACCGCCTCCCACTCCGCGTTGGCCAGCACGAGCCGGACATCGTCGCCGCCCACACCGCGTGCTCCGGGGCTCTGGACCGCGCCGTTCCGGGTCCGCCTTCCGGCCGGAGCGATGCGCCAGCTCCCGTCCATGCGCAGGTGGGTGTGCACGGTCAGGCCGCCCTCGACGCGGGTGAGCAGGTGCTTGCCCCGCGACACCGTCGTCAGCACGGTCCGCCCGCGCAGGTCGGCGGTGGCGTGGCGGGGCACCCGGAAGTCGGACCTGGTCAGCACCCGCCCGTCGAGCGCGCCCCGCAGCCGGCCGGCGGCACGGTGGACGGCGTCTCCTTCGGGCATGCCCCCAGTCTAGGAACCCGGTGCGGGGTGTCCTCTCTCCGGTCTTGGGACGATCAGTCCCAGGCGGCGGGGTCGGCGGCGAGCTGGCGCACGCGCTCCGGCAGCACACCGCTCGCGACCTGCTCCAGCGTGACCTCTTCGAGGATGGAGCGCTCGGTGGACCGCAACGCGATCCACACCTGCTGCAGTGACTCCGCCGGGCCGCGGTAGCCGACGTGCTCGGGGCGCTCGCCGCGGACGTTGGCCAGCGGCCCGTCGACCGCCCTGATCACGTCGGCGAGCGAGATCTCGCCCGCGGGACGTGCGAGCACGTAGCCGCCCTCGGGGCCCCGCTGGCCGCGGACCAGGCCGGCGCGGCGCATCTGGAGCAGGATGTTCTCCAGGTATTTGGGCGGCATGTCCTGCTCCTTGGCGAGCTCGCCCACGGTGGTCGGTCCGGCACCGGCTGCGGCGAGTTCGGCGGCGGCACGGAGGGCGTAGTCGACCCGAGCGGAAAGGCGCATGTTGTCGATTATCCCTCCTGGTCAACAGTGGTTATGCGCAAGGCCGCCGAAAGCGTGAGGTGATCGGAGACCTCGCAACCGCCCTGCCTGGGCGGACATCCCGTAGACGCCTTTTCGGTCCTTTTCGGGCTCTTCGGCTCGTCCGCCGGCCGGGAGGAAAGAATGGGAGCGTGCCCAAAGGGCCGGTTTTGCGAGGAATCCTCGCGTTCACCTGCGGTGATCAGCGACAGGAGGAGCGCTAAACTTCCAACAACCTTTTCGATTAGACGGTGGGATACAGCGTGGAGCGACGCCCTGGTGTGCCCAGACTGCTCAGGGAGATCAACGACCGGGCCGCGCTCGAGTTGCTGCTCTCCACCGGTCCGATGACCCGGGGGCAGATCGGCGAGCTGACCGGCCTGTCCAAGGTCACCGCCTCCCAGACGCTCGCCCGGCTGGAGGAGCGCGGCCTCGTCGAGGTCGTCGGCGCCCAGGCGGGCGGCCGCGGGCCCAACGCGGCGCTCTACTCCGTCATCCCCTCCAGCGCGTACGTGGCCGGGCTGGAGGTCGGGCCGGAGCTGGTCTCGGCGGCCGTCGCCGACATCCACGGCCGCACGGTGGCGGAGGTGACGTTCGCCCCCAACGGCCACGACGACCTCGTCCCCGTCGTCCACGGCGCCATCATGAAGGCCTGCCGCAGCGCCAAGGTCAGCGCGGCCCGGCTGCGCGGCGTCGTGATCGGCACGCCCGGCGTGGTCGATCCCCGCACCGGCGACGTCCGCTACGCCTTCGACCTGCCGGGCTGGCACGACGGCAGCCACGAGGCGCTGGCCGGCGACCTCAAGCGCGCGGTCACCATCGAGAACGACGTGAACCTCGCCGCCGTCGCCGAGCGCGCCGACGGCGCCGCGGCGGGCATAGACGACTTCGTGCTGCTGTGGGCGAGCCGCGGGCTCGGCCTCGCGGTGATGCTGGGCGGCAAGCTGCACCGGGGCCGGTCCGGCAGCGCGGGCGAGATCGGCTACCTGGCGGTGCCGGGCGCGGCGCTGCCCGAGGAGATCCGCACCTCGCCCGGGCGGCTGCCCTCGCTGGCGGGCGGCCTGCAGTCGCTGGTCAGCGCGGAGGCGGTGGCCGAGCTCGCCGCCGGCTACGGGTTCGTGGCGGCGAGCGCGAGGGAATGCGTGGAGGTGGCGGTCGCGGCGGGCGCCCGGGGCGAGCCGCTGCTGGACGAGCTGGCCCGCCGGCTGGCGCTGGGGGTGGCCGCGGTCTGCGTGATCCTCGACCCCGGGCTGGTCGTGCTGGGCGGCGAGGTGGGCCACGCGGGCGGCCGCGCGCTCACCTCCCGGGTGGAGGAGGCGGTCGCCCGCGTCTGCCCGGTACGGCCCCAGGTGGCGACGAGCACCGTGGAGGGCAACCCGGTCCTGCGTGGCGCCGTCCTGGCCGCCCTCCATCAGGCCCACGAGGAGATCTTCGCCTCCTGACGTGGCCCAGGGGTCCGGTCAGGCCGTCAGGAGCTCCATCGCGGCCTGGGCGTTGGCGCGGGCCGCCCCGTACGTCGCGATGTAGGCGGCGCTGCCGGGCCGCCACACGGGCAGGCCCATCTCCACCACGATCGCGTCCGGCCGGGCGGCCACCAGCGCCGAGACCAGGGCTCGGCTGTCGGCGTAGCGGTGGGCGTCCTTGACGACCACGACCAGCGACCGGCCGGCGGCGCGTTCCAGGAGCGCGTCCGCGTCCGCGTCGGCCGGCCGTACCCGGAGGACCTCCGCCTGCGGCAGCCACGGCGAGACGCCCCATGGCACGTCGCCGACCGCGATGGTCGGCGGGGTGTCCACCTCCACCACCAGCGGGTCCGTCAGCGGCCCGGCCGAGCCGTCGAGGCGGACGGCCCGCCTGGCGGCGTGCAGGCCGATCGGCGGCACGCCGCCGCGCGTCTCGTCCGGCGCGTCGGCGGAGCGGACCTCGTGGGCCACGCCGGCGCGGGTGCCGAACCAGGTGCGCAGCGCCGTCGTGCGGGCCGCGGCCTCCTCCAGGCGCGCCACCGGCAGGCGGCCGTCCCGGGCCGCCGCCACGATCGTGTCGATGATCCACGCGACCTCGTCCGGGCCCGGCCTGGGCCCGAGGCAGAGCAGGTCGGCGCCGGCCGCCAGGGACTGGACGGCCCCCTCGGCCAGCCCCACGCCGTCGGTGATGGCCTGCATGTCCAGCGCGTCGGAGATCACCACCCCGCGGTAACCCAGCTCCTCGCGCAGCAGCCCGGTGAGCGCGGCGGAGGACAGGGTGGCCGGCCGGTCACCGGTCAGCGCCGGCACCGCGACGTGCGCCGTCATGATCGACTTGGTGCCCGCGCCGATGGCCGCGCGGAACGGCGCCAGCTCCCTGGCGCGCAGCACGTCCAGCGGCACGTCCACGACCGGCACGTCCAGGTGCGAGTCCACGGTGGTGGCGCCGTGACCGGGGAAGTGCTTGACGCAGGCGGCGACCCCCACGGCCTGCAGCCCCTCGACGGCCGCCACGGTGTGCCGGGAGACCAGCTCGGGGTCGTCGCCGAAGGCCCGGGTGCCGATGACGGGGTTGTCCTCGGCGGTGTTGACGTCGGCGTCGGGCGCCATGTCGAGGTTCACGCCGCAGGCGACCAGCTCCGCGCCGATGGCCCGGTAGACGCGGCGGGTGAGGTCGGGGTCGTCCACCGCGCCGAGCGCGGCGTTGCCCGGGTACGGGCTGCCGACGTGGTACGCGAGCCGGGTGACATCACCGCCCTCCTCGTCGAGCGAGACGACGGGGTCGCCCGCGGCCCGGAGGGAGGCGGTCAGCTCCGCCAGCCCGGCCGGCTCGGCGACGTTGAAGCCGAAGAGCGTGACGCCGCCGAGGCCGCCCTCAAGCTCTCTCAGCACCCAGCCGGGCGCGGCCGTGCCCGTGAACGCGGCCAGCAGCGTGCCCGCCGCGAGGCGGCGCAGCCCCCGATCACTGTGACTCATGGCTCCTCATCGTGGGATGGGCGGCCCGCGGCACGGCCCGGCGCGTGGAGGAGCGCCGGCCGTGCCGGGGGCCGCGGCGGGGGAAGGTCAGCCCTTGACGGCCCCGGCCACCAGACCGGAGACCATGCGGCGCTGTACCAGCAGGAAGAAGGCGATGACCGGCAGCGTCATCAGCGTGGAGGTCGCCATGATGGCGCCCCAGTCCGTGCCGCGCTGCCCGAAGAAGAACTGCAGGGCCACCGGCATGGTGTAGCCGGAGCTCTCCTTCATCAGCACCAACGCGAAGATCAGGTCGTTCCACGCGGTGATGAACGAGAAGATGCTCGTCGCCACCAGGCCCGGCGCCACCAGCGGGAACAGCACCTTCCTGAACGTGGTGAACCGGCTCGCGCCGTCGATCCACGCGGCCTCCTCCAGCGACTTGGGCACCGCCGCGACGAACGTGCGCAGCATCCAGATGCCGAAGGGGAGGGTGAGGCCCACCTGGATCACGATGAGCCCGAGCAGGTTGTCGTACAGGCCCATCCGTTTGACGTTCAGGAACAGCGGGATGAGCAGCGCCTCGCACGGGATCATCTGCACGACGAGCAGCGTGATCAGGAACCCGGTGCGGCCCCTGAACCGGAAGCGCGCCACCGCCGTCGCCGCCAGCAGCGCGAACGCCGATCCGACGAGCACGGTGCCGAGCGCGACGATCGCGCTGTTGCGCATGTAGATCCAGATGGGGTTGCCCGCCACGCCCTCGGTGAGCACCCGCTCGACGTGGTCGAAGGTGAAGTGCGTGGGGAACGGGACGAAGTCCGTGGTGAAGATCTGGTCGTTCGCCTTGAACGAGGTGGAGATCATCCAGTAGACGGGGAAGACGGCGAAGAGGAAGACCAGCACTCCGGCCGTGTTCAGGGCGGCCCTGGCGAGCCGCTTGCGGGCGAGCGGGTTCATGCCAGGTCCTCCTGCTTGACCATCTGCCGGGTGTAGAAGGCGGTGACGACCAGCAGCATGATCGTCAGCACCACCGCGATCGCCGCTCCCGTGCCCATCTTCGGCGGCGCCTTGAACGCCTCGGCGTAGGAGTAGAGGGACAGGTTGAACGCCTCGCGGTTGGTGGGCCCGTTGAGCAGCACGTAGAGCTGGCTGAGCACCTTGAAGTCCCAGATGATCGACAGGATCGTCAGCACGGCGAAGACCGGCTTGAGCAGCGGGAAGGTGATCTTCCTGAACGTGCGCCACGGGGTGGAGCCGTCGACCCGGGCCGCCTCGTACAGCTCGGACGGGATGCCCTTGAGCCCGGCCAGCACCGAGACCGCCACGAACGGGAACGACGCCCACACCACGGTCAGCACCAGCACCACGTACACCGACCAGGCGTCGTTGAGCCAGGGCTCGCCCGTCCAGTCGGCCCGGCCGAACACCAGCGTCGACAGCCCGTCGGGCAGCAGGTTCAGCGCCCAGTTGATGATGCCCGCCTCGGCGTCGAACAGCCATCGCCAGATCGTGCCCTGCGCCACCGGCGGCACCGCCCACGCGGACATGATGCCGATGATGACGAAGGTGGACATCCGCTTGCTCAGCCGGTGCAGCAGCACCCCGACCGCCGTGCCCAGCACCAGCGTGAGCGACACGGTGACGACGGCGAAGACGACCGTGTTGCGGAGCGAGGACCAGAAGATGTCGTTGTCGAGGATCTGGATGTAGTTCTTCAGCCCCACCCATTTCGGCTCGGCGACGCCGCGGATCACCCGGAGGCTGATGTCCTGGAACGACATGAGGACCATCTGGACCATCGGGTAGAGCAGCAGACCCGCGATGACCACCGTGCCGGGGACGAGCAGGACGTACGGCACCGCCCACGCCGGCAGGCCGCCGGCGCGGGAGGGCTTGCGTGAGCCGCGGCCCCGCCGGGGGGCGGAGGTGTCTCCGCCCCTGGCGAGCGTTGAGGTGTCCGTCATGGTCACGACTGGTTCAGGATGTCTTCGAGCTCCTTGTTGGCCTTGGCGAGCGCGTCGTCGGCCGTGGCCTTGCCCTCGATGACCGAGCGGGCCGCGTTCTGCAGGACGGCCTTGGTCTCGTTCGCCTCGGTCCACTGCGGGTCCGCGGGGAACGCCTTGGCCTTGGCGAAGGCGGCGGCGAACGGCGCCTGCGCCGGGTCCTTGGCCAGCTCGGCCAGCGTGTCCGGGTAGACGGGCAGCAGGCCGCCGTCCTTGGCGTACCGGTCGGCCCACTTCTTGCCGGAGGCCAGCTTCACGAACTCGGTCGCGAGCTCCTTGTTCTTGGCGTCGTTCCAGACGGCGATGTCGTTGCCGCCGAAGAACGCCGGTGTCTCACCGCCGGTCTTGGAGGGCAGGGGGAAGAACGCCATCTGGTCGTCCTTGATCTTGCCCTTGCTCTCCTCCTTGATGGTGGCGATGTCCCACGAGGCCGTGAGGTACATGCCGACCTTGCCGTTGGAGAAGCGGGTGCGGATGTCGGTGGTGTTCTGCGTCAGGCGCGACTTGCTCGACACGCCGGAGGTGACGATCCCCGTGTACGTCTCGAAGCCGGCCTTGAAGGCGGGGTCGGTGAGCTTGGCCACCCACTTGTCGCCCTCCTTGACCGCGTACTCGCCGCCCTGCGACCAGGCGAGCGCGCCGAGCAGGTGGTTGGCGTCGGAGCCGCCGTTGAAGGCGAACCCGTCGACGTCCTTGCCCTTCTTGTCCTGGATCTTCTTGGCGGCGGCCACGAGCTCGTCCCACGTCTTGGGGACCTCGATCTTGAGCTCCTTGAACCAGTCCGTGCGGTACATGACCGCGCGGGTCCCGGCGCCCCACGGCATGGCGTAGACCTCGCCGTCGATGGTCTCCAGGCCGAAGAGGTTCTTCGGGATCTGGGCCTGCTCACCGGCGGTGGTGATCGACGTGACGGGGGCCAGGGCGTCCTGGCTCTGCCACAGCGGCACCTGGTCGTTGCCGATCTCCGTCACGTCAGGACCCTCGCCGCCCGCGGCCGCGGCCGTGAACTTGTCGTTGACCTGCGGCCACGGGATCCACTCGACCTTCGTCTCGGCGCCCGTCCGGGTCTTGAAATCGGCGACGAGGTCGTCCATGTACTTCTGCGACGGCTCGTTGGGGTCGCCGAGGCGCCAAACGGTGAGGCTCTGGCCCGCGAACTTGGGCCCGGCCGCCGAGGCGGACTGCGCCGGCTCGCTCTTGGACGGCTCCGTGGAGCCGCCGCACGCCGCCAGGCCCAGGGCCAAGGCGGCCGTGGTGACCGTAGTGGCCGTGGTCTTCGCGATCCTCACTAGGGTTCTCCCTTCCCGGCGAAAACGCGTCGGGTCTGCGCTCATACGGGTGCCGAGCCCGGGGGTCCGCACCTGGCTGATCGTCAGTGTTGAATGGTGGTAAACTAACAAGAAACTTTCTTAAAAGAAACCGGCGTTAGCGTTTCGTGACGAGAGGGGAGGGAGCCCGTGACCCGCAACCCGGGCGTCCCCCGGCTGCTGCGCCGGCTCAACGACCGCAGCGCGCTCGACCTGCTCATCTCCGAGGGCCCGCTCACCCGCGCCGAGCTGGGCGAGCGCACCGGCCTGTCCAAGGTGACGGCCGGCCAGCTTCTCGCCCGCCTGGAGGAGCGCGGGCTCGTCCACGTCGCGGGGGAGCGGGCCAGCGGCCGCGGCCCCAGCGCCGCCCTGTACGGGGTGGTTCCCTCCAGCGCGCACGTCGCCGGGCTGGAGGTGCTGCCCGACGCCATCACCGTCGGCGTCGCCGACATCACCGGCCGCGTCGTCGTCGAGATCGTCGTGGACCCGGCCGGGGGAGAGGATCCGGTCGCCGCCGTTCACGACGCCGTCCAGCGGGCCTGCGCCTCGGCCCGCATCACCCTCGGCCGGCTCCGCTCGTTCGTCATCGGCACGCGCGGCGTGGTGGATCCCGGCACCGGCGACGTCCGCTTCTCGTACGACCTGCCCGCCTGGCACACCGGCGTCCTCGCCAGCCTCCGCCGCACCCTCGGCGCGTCCGTGACCATCGAGAACGACGTCAACCTCGTCGCCCTCGCCGAGCACCGCCACGGCGCCGCCGCGGGGCACGACGACTTCGCCGTCGTCTGGGCCGGCGTCGGCCAGGGACTCGGCGTCATGCTGAACGGGCGGCTGCACCGGGGGATCACGGGCGGGGCGGGGGAGATCGGCTGGCTCCCGGTACCGGGGGAGCCGTTGCCGGACGACGTGTCCCAGCCACAGAGCGGGTCGTACCAGCGGCTGGTGGGGCATCGGGCGCTGGTGGCGTTGGCGCGGGAGTACGGGGTCCTCCGGAGGCCCGAGGGTGCGGGCGTCCTCGTCTCTCCCGACGGGACCGACGGGGGCCTCGCCGGCAGCGGTGACACCGGCGCCCGCGCTCTCGCAGGCCATCGCGGCCTTTCCGGCCCTTCCGCGGGCTGCTCCGGTGCTCCCACCGGCCACCACGGCGCGGTGCCGGTCGCCGAGCTGGTCCGTGCCGCGACCGTGTCCGGCAACGACGGATTCCTGGACGCGGTCGCCGCCCGTCTGGCCGTGGCCGTCGCAGCCGTCAGCGTCGTCCTCGACCCCGGGCTCATCGTGCTCGCCGGCGACATCGGCAAGGCGGGCGGCGCGGAGCTCGCCGCCCGCGTCGAGGAGGCCGTGGCCGCGATCAGCCCCAGCCGGCCCAGCGTCGTCGCCACCGGCGTGACCGGGAACCCCGTGCTGCGCGGGGCTCTGGTGGCCGCCCTGGAGCAGGCCCGCGAACAGGTCTTCTCCGACACTGTGTGAGAATTGCTGCACATGTGGCACCCAACTGGCGGCATCGTGCTGATCTCCGACCCGCGTGTCGCCGCGACCCTCCTCCACGACAACGGGGAGCCGCTGGCCGACGTCCGCGGCCGGCTCCGGGTCGATCACCGGATGGCCGACCCTGAGGGCGCCTACGCCCACCTGCGCCAGGGCCTTCTCGACAGGCTGGAACGTGCCGAGCGATCCCTGCCGGACGGGTACCACCTGCTGATCGTCGAGGGACACCGGTCCATCGCGTCGCAGCGCCAGATCTTCGACGGCTACCGGGCCGAGCTGGCCGAGCGCTTCCCCGGCCTGACACCGGACGAGCTGCACGCCGCCACCAGCCGCTACGTCTCGCCCATCGAGGTGGCCCCGCACACCGCCGGCGCCGCCGTCGACCTCACGCTGTGCGACCCCGACGGGATCGAGTACGACATGGGCACGGCGGTCAACGACACCCCCGAGCGGAGCGGCGGCCTGTGCTACACGGGCGCGCTGGACCTGCCGGGGGCCGCGCGGCAGCACCGCAAGATCCTGGCGGCGGCGCTGGAACCGGTCGGGCTGGTCAACTACCCCACGGAATGGTGGCACTGGTCCTACGGCGACCGCTACTGGGCCTTCACCACGGCCGCCCCCCACGCCCTCTACGGCCCCACCTCACTCTGACGCCCGGCTTCGCCCTCCACGGGACGGCGTCCAGGCGGCCCACGGTGCGCACGTCACGGTGGCCGGCCGGGGAGCCGGAGGAGCGTTCCCCTGGACAGAGCCCGGCCCCGCACGGCGGGTGGGCCTTTCCGTGCCTGCCGTAAAGGGGGGCTTGAACGGGAAGATCCGTGGCCGGTACGCCGTCCTCGGCGTCTACATCTCGAACTGGGCCGGCGCGGCGAAGATGTGGAAGGACCAGGCGTGCAGTGCCGGTCCCGCACGCCCGGCCGTCAACCCTCCCCGCGCTCCCAGCGGCTCACCACCACCAGCGCCCTGGCGAACTGCGCGGCGACGATCGACGCGATCGCCGGGTCGCCGGACAGGCCGAGCTTCTTCAGCACCGCGCGCAAGTCGCTGTGCTGCCCAGCGATATGCTGTGAACAAACAACTGATCTGTTCATATGGAGACAGCATGCCGCCGGCGTTCTCGGAGGAAGAGCGGGCGCGGATCATCGAGCAGTTGCTCGACACCGCCGCCCGACTCTTCTCCACCCAGGGCCTGCGCAAGACGTCCCTGGAAGAGCTGACCGCTCCCGCGGGCATCGCCAAGTCCTCGCTCTACGTCTTCTTCGCCTCCAAGGAGGACCTCTACTTCGAGGCCATGCTGCGCCAGAGCGAGCAGGTGCGGCGGCGGGTGATCGACGAAGGCATCAACCGCGGCGCCGACACCCGCGACGCGCTGCGACGCTTCCTGCGCGCCACGGTCGCAGAACTCGACACCAACCCGCTCTACCGGCGCCTGGTGTCCCACCCCCAGGAAATGGCCGCGGTCGCCGCCAAGCTCACCCCGGAGAGGATGGCCGCCGCGGCGGACGGCCCGATGGCCGCCCTGCTCCAGTTCCTCAGCACCCATGTGAATGGCGACCCCCAGGTCCTGCTCGGCGTGCTGCGCGCGGTCCTGCTGACTCCGCTGCACGCCGAACACCTGGGCGCCGAGATCTACCCGGCCGTGATGGACCGCCTGATCGACGCGGTCACCGAAGGGATCACCTCATGATGAACGGCCTGCCGTACATGTCAGCCGGTACAGGACCACCTCTGGTCGTCCTGCTCCACACCCCGCAGGCGGCCAACCCGACGGGCCTGGCGCGCTGGTCCACGATGCGGATGGTACGACCGTTCAGCGAGCACTTCACCGTCTACGTCGTCAACCGACCACCCGGGCTGCCACCGACCACGATGATGGCCGACCTCGCCGCGGTCTACGCGCAAGCGATCACAACCACCTTCGAGGGTCCGGTGAGAATGCTGGCCATCTCCACCGGCGGCTCCATCGCCCTCCAACTCGCCGCCGACCATCCCGACCTGGTCGACCGCCTGGTCCTGGCCGGCACGGCCGCCACCCTCGGCCCTGTCGGCAGGCGGGCCCAGCGCACCTACATCGAACGCGCACACCAAGGCAGGCGACCGAGTCCCGCGCTGGCCGAGATCGTCACCGAATCGGAAATCGGCCGGCGACTGCTCAAAGGCCTGCTGTGGCTGTCGGACAGCGGGCAGAAGGACCACACCGACGCCGTCACCGTGCTCAACGCCGAGGACGGCTTCGACCTGCGCGGACGGCTGCACGACATCAAGGCCGCCACGCTGCTGATCCAGGGAGGCAAGGACCTCGTCTACCCCCTGGAACTGGCTCGGCAGACGGTAGAAGGGATCCCCGACGCCCAGCTCATCGTCTATCCGGGCCAAAGCCACAGCGCCACATTCACCGACAAGCGCTTCGCTCCCGACGCACTCGCCTTCCTGACAGACAGATGATCAACGCTGATCACCGGGCTGCCGCCGGATCTCGTTCCGGGTACCGAGATGTTCGAGGCTTGAAGTGCTCTGCAGTCCGCCGGCCCTGCCAGATCGCTCCGGCGAACTCGGCCGGCGTCAGCCCTGGCGGCCTCGGGTGCAGCGGGCTTCGGTACACGCGGACTCGGGACTCGGCGGGCTTCAGGTGCAGTGACGTGCAGGTGCCGTGGGATGCGCGGCACCCTCGAACCTCACTCAACCTCAGCCCAGCACCGCCCCTTACGGATAGTCCTCCTCCACCTCCACGCCCTCCTGCTCCAACGCCTCCTTGATGACCCGGAACGCGAGGCCGGACGGGTAGCCCTTCCTGGCCAGCATGCCGGCGAGGCGGCGGGTGCGGGTCTGGGGGTCGAGGTTGCGGGTGGAGGCGAGCTTGCGTTCCACGAGGCGGCGGGCCGTCTCGGCTTCCTGGTCGGGGTCGAGCCGCTCCACGGCCTCGTTCACCGTCTCCGAGTCGACTCCGCGGTGGCGCAGCTCGGCCGCCAGAGCCCGTTTGGCGAGGCCGCGGCCATGGTGGCGCGAGTCGACCCACGCTTCGGCGAACGCCTCGTCGTTGATCAGGCCCAGCTCGGAGAACCGGTCGAGCACCGCCTCGGCCGCCTCATCCGGTACGTCACGCTTGCGCAGGGCCTCGGCGAGTTGGGCGCGCGTCTTGGGCGCCATCGTGAGCAGCCGCAGGCAGATGGCCCGCGCCACCGACTCGGGATCGGCCGGAGGCGCGGATGCCGCGGGCGACTCCTCGTCGGGCCCGTCAGACAACCAACCCCGGCCCGCGCCACCGGACCGCCTCCCTCGCCCGCCACGCCCAGACCCGAAACGTCCTCCTCCGGAACGTCCTCGTCCAGACCGACGCCCACGACCCGCCGGCCCCTCCTCGGACACGCCATCACCCACACCATCACCCACGCCGTCATCGACCCCGCCGCCCCACAGCGACCTTGCACCGGTGCTGGTGCTGGTGCTGGTGTTTATCGTGCCTGTGGTGCCGAAGGTGACAGCGCTGGTGTCGGTGGTGCCAGTGGTGGCGCCCTGGGTGCCATTTGTGTCATTGGGGCCGGCGCCTGTGGTGTCCGCGGGGCCAGTAGAGCCTGTCGTGGTGCTGGTCCCGGTGGTGCCGGTCCCAGCGGTGCCAGTCCCCATGGTGCTGGTCCCGGTGGTGCCGGTCCCAGGGGTGCTGGTGTCGTCCTCGGCTCTGTCGCTCCACGGTGACTCGGCGCCCATGCCGTCGCCAGCCGCAGCGCTCCCTGGTGCCACTACGCGCGGGTCGTCACCAGCCCTGTCACTCCACAGCGACCTGCTACTAGCGTCGTCATCAGTTGTGTCGGTCCACGGCGACTTGGCACCAGCGCTGTCACCACCCGCGTCACTCCACGGTGCTTCGACGTTCGGGCTGTCACCGGCCGTGCCGCTCCACGGTGCTGCGACGCTCGCGACGTCGCCGGCTCCGCCTGTCCACGGCGACTCCGTACTCGCACCCGCATGATCGTCCGGCTCCGCCTCCTCCAGCGGTGACCAGGTGCCCGAAGGCGCCCCGGCCATGAATGGATCGTCCGCGTCGGCGGACTGCCCGGTGGTCGCAGGTGCGTCGGCGTTCCCGGAAGGGGTCGTTGGTCCGGCAGCCCAGAAGGGGTGCGTGCGGTCCGATGACTGTGTCGGCCAGGTGGGGGCGCCATCTTCGACGCCATCCGGGTGGCCGGCTTCCGTTGCCTCAGTGAGGGCTGGGGGCTGGGGGTCCTGGTCGTTGAGCTCCTGGGGACGCTGATCTGTGGGGTCGGATGAGGGGAGGTCAGGCTCCGGGGCGGCGGAGGTGGCGCGTTGTCTGCGTTGTTCGTGCCATTCGGTCAGTGAGGGCCAGCCGTCCACCGACGGCGAGGCGTCCCCTCCCTGACCGCGTGAGCCACCCCACCCCTGGCTCCTCGACGTGTCCGAAGTGTCGTCCGGTGAGAACCCGCGCCTCCGGCGGCCGCTCGCCGCGTCCCGGCTCTGGCCGGAAGCCGCGTCCGAACGACGGCCGGACCGGGATGAGCCGGACCGGAACGTCGAGGACGAGCCGGACCGGGATGTGGAACCGGAGCCGGACGTGAAACCGGAACCGGACGTGGAGGCGGAGTCGGACTGGCCGCGTCTGCTCGTACGGCCGGCGGACGAAGGCGGGACGTCTGGCCAGGCGCCCCAGTCGTGGTCGTGGGGCGCCTGGTCGTCGCCGCTCATGCCGAGGCCGATGGTCGGTGTTCACTCATGGGAGGCCGATCAGACGTCACCGGGCTTCGGCGCGGCGGCGGCCTTCGAGCCGCGGCCCGTGGGAGCAGCGGCGGCCGCCGGGGCGGCAGGGGCGGCCGGGGCGGCTTCGGCCGGGGCGTCGACGCGCGGACCCACGCCCAGCTTGTCCTTGATCTTCTTCTCGATCTCGTTGGCCATGTCGGGGTGGTTCTTCAGGAAGTTGCGGGCGTTCTCCTTGCCCTGGCCGAGCTGGTCGCCTTCGTACGTGTACCAGGCGCCGGACTTGCGGACGAAGCCGTGCTCGACACCCATGTCGATCAGGCCACCCTCGCGGGAGATGCCCACGCCGTAGAGGATGTCGAAGTCGGCGACCCGGAAGGGCGGGGCCATCTTGTTCTTGACGACCTTCACGCGGGTGCGGTTGCCGACCGCCTCCGTGCCGTCCTTGAGGGTCTCGATGCGGCGGATGTCCATGCGGACCGAGGCGTAGAACTTGAGCGCCTTACCGCCGGTCGTGGTCTCGGGCGAGCCGAACATGACGCCGATCTTCTCGCGAAGCTGGTTGATGAAGATCGCGGTGGTGCCGGTGCTGTTGAGGGCGCCGGCGACCTTGCGCAGCGCCTGCGACATGAGGCGGGCCTGGAGGCCGACGTGGCTGTCGCCCATCTCGCCCTCGATCTCGGCCTTGGGCACCAGCGCGGCGACCGAGTCGATGACGATGATGTCGACGGCGCCGGACCGGATCAGCATGTCGGCGATCTCCAGCGCCTGCTCACCGGTGTCGGGCTGGGAGACGAGCAGCGCGTCGGTGTCGACGCCGAGCTTCTTGGCGTACTCGGGGTCGAGGGCGTGCTCGGCGTCGATGAACGCCGCGATGCCGCCCGCCCGCTGCGCGTTGGCCACCGCGTGCAGGGCGACCGTGGTCTTGCCGGAGGACTCCGGTCCGTAGATCTCGACGATCCGGCCGCGCGGCAGGCCTCCGATGCCCAGCGCCACGTCGAGAGAGATGGAGCCGGTGGGGATCACCTCGATGGGAGCCCTGGCGTCATCGCCGAGGCGCATGACGGAGCCCTTGCCGAACTGCCGCTCGATCTGGGCGAGGGCGGTCTCGAGGGCCTTCTCGCGGTCGTTGATAGCCATGGGAGCTCCCCCTGAAGGGTCGTGGTCCGATTCAGTCGAGTGAAAGCTACGGCCTGCCACCGACATTTTTCTGTGGGTCGTCGGGGAGGGCGGAGTCCCCGGCGTCTCTCATGGTAGCCGAACGGCTGTTCGATCACACCGGTAACACGCTGCCCAGGAGCCGCCGATCGCCATGCCGCCCGGCTGCGCCCTGCCGGCGACCGGTCGCCCGCTCTGCGTGGTACCGGCCGCCCGCCCTGCCCCGCGTCCGGCTGCTCGCCCTGGTCGGCCGTTCGCGTCGGTGGACGCCGCCGTTGTGCGGCGTGACGGGTGCGCGTACGTGTTCTCCGGCGTGGCACCGGCTGCTCGCCCCGCGTGCAGTCGGCCGTTTCCTCGCGGGCGATCGTGAGTGGTCCGGGGTCGGCGGCGGTGCGGTCGTTCAGGGCAGGGACGTGACCGTGGTGGCGTCGGTGTTCGTGGTGCTGGGCGAGCCGTGAAGTCCCACGGCGGCTCCAGGGCGGCGCTCCGGTCGCCGAGCGATCGGCTGCCGTCGGCTCTCTCTGTGAGTGCGCCGCGACAGTACGTCCAGATCGACCGTATATGCGGTGGTTTGCGGCATACGTGTTGCCAGCCGATATGAGCTGGGGAGACCCAAGGGTAGAGGGTTGGAGGCGACGACGTGGCGAACACGTACACCGGGGAACGGCGCGCCCATCTGGAGGCTCTCGCCGAGCTGCTGCCCGAGCAGGGACTGGTGAGCCGCATGATAGGCGGCGACGATCCGATGCTCTGGGTCTGGCATCCGGACACCGGGCGGCAGACGATCATCTTCGCCACCCCCTCGCGCGGGGGATGGATCTTTCTGTGGGCGCCCGGCGGTCAGGGATGGGTGGAGGAGCTCGCGCGCACGGCCGGGGCGCTGAGGCGGACGCTCGACGCGTCCCCCCGGTGACGTCCTGAGGTCACCGGAGCGACGACGCCACGTTCTCCACCTGGCAGACCGCTCGCCAGACGCTCTTCGCGCTCTCGCCCTCGGCCAGCGCCTGCGTGACCGTGCGGCCGCCCAGGGGCGCCAGCACGTAGTCGCGGGCCCACGAGTCGGCGTAGGTGTCGCCGAAGTGGGCGCGCATCCGCCTCCAGAACTCGGTCAACCGCATCACTCAAGTATGGGACCACCGGCGGCATGGGTAGGACACCCGCATGGCCAAGACTCACAAACCCTCACCCCCGAAGACCAGCAAGACCAAGGCGAACCGTGCCAGGCGCCGCGAGTTACGCCTGGCGCAACGTCTCGCCGTACAGAAGGACAAGGCGGAAAGGTCCGAACGGCACGCGGGCATCAGGCAGGCACCCCGCGCGGGCGAGCCGAGGACACGCCGGGCATCGCGGCGATAGGCCGTACCGCATCCGAGGAGCGGCGGTAGACCGTCCCGCCTCCAAGGAGCGGCGACAGGCCGTACCGCATGGAGAGAGCGGCGGCAGGTCGCAGGGCATCGAGACAGCGGCGACAGGTCGCGCCCCGTCCGAACGCCGGGCGGACATCGGCACGGCGGCTCGAAGCGCGGGTTCCGAGGTGGGTTCAGAGCACGCGTGAGCCGTACATCTCGCCGAGGTGGTCGGCGAGCAGCTCCAGACGGGCGCCGTCGGGATCCCGGAAGTAGATGGAGGCGCCGCTCTCGATCTGGTGCGGCACGCCGGCCACCTCCAGCTTCCCGCGCAGACGCTCCCACGTGGCCGTGTCGACGGAGATGGCTATGTGGTGCAGCCCGCCGAGCACTTCCTGGTACGGGCCGAGGTCGAGCCCCGGGAAGTCGAAGAAGGCCAGCAGGTTGCCGTTGCCGATGTCGAAGAAGAAGTGGCTGGAACCCTTGTAGTCGCGGTTCTCGATGATCTCCGTGAGCGGGAACTCCAGAAGCTCCTGGTAGAACCGGATCGTCCGCTCCAGGTCCGAGGACACCAGCGCGAAGTGGTGCAGCCCGCGAGCGCTGCTGGGTGGCCGGTGCGGTAAGAGGTAGCGCTCCCTGATCTCCTCGCGGCGCGCGTCGATGGCTGCTTGGTCGATGCTCACGGTCGCTCTATGTCCGCCTGTGTGCCCGCTCAATCACCAGGGGCCGCCACAATGCGTTTTCTGTCGGTACGGCGAGGCACTATGGGCAGGTGAGCTCGCTCGACCATTTCAGCCAGGTGACCAGGCAGTGGTTCGCCGGAGCCTTCGTCGCGCCCACGGCGGCGCAGGAGGGGGCCTGGGAGTCCATCGCCCGTGGTGACAACACGTTGGTCGTGGCGCCGACGGGCTCCGGCAAGACGCTGGCCGCGTTCCTGTGGTCCCTCGACCGGCTGGCCGCCGAGCAGTCGGAGCGCCTTGAGCAGGCCGAGCGCCCCGAGCCGTCCGCGCCGGCCGGGCCGGGCGGGCGCTCCAGGACGGCCGATGGTGAGAGGGGCGGGTCCGGGAGGACGAAGGGCGCAGGGGGAACCAGGGCCGCCTCCGGGGGGACGAAGGGCGCCGGAGGGGCGAAGGGCGCGTCCGGGGGGACGAAGGTGCTGTACGTCTCCCCGCTCAAGGCGCTGGCCGTCGACGTCGAGCGCAATCTCCGCGCACCCCTGACCGGGCTCAAGCAGACGGCCCGGCGGCTGGGCCTGCCCGTGCCGGAGATCTCGGTGGCCATCCGGTCCGGCGACACCCCGGCCCAGGACCGCAGGCGGTTCGCGGCCAAGCCGTCCGACATTCTCATCACGACGCCCGAGTCGCTGTTCCTGCTGCTGACAAGCCAGGCGCGCGAGGCGCTGCGCGACGTGCGCACGGTGATCATCGACGAGGTGCACGCCGTCGCGGCGACCAAGCGCGGCGCGCACCTGGCGCTCAGCCTCGAACGGCTCGACGCGCTGCTCGACCGGCCGGCCCAGCGGATCGGCCTGTCGGCGACGGTCCGGCCGGTCAGCGAGGTGGCGGCGTTCCTGGGCGGCTCCCGGCCGGCGACCGTGGTGCAGCCGCCCTCCCACAAGCGCATCGAGGTGGAGGTCGTCGTCCCGGTCGAGGACATGACGGAGCTGGAGGGCGGGCCGCGCCGGGGCGACGGCGACGACCTGGTGCCCGATCCGGCCAGCCGCTCGATCTGGCCGCATGTCGAGGACCGGCTGTTCGACCTCATCGGGGCACACAGCTCGACGATCGTGTTCGCCAACTCCCGGCGGCTGGCCGAGCGCCTCTGCACACGCCTCAACGAGCTGGCGTACGAGCGAGCCCATGGACCGGGGACGGCCGACGCGATCGACCTGTCGATCTGGGAGACCGACCCCCACCGCGAAGGTGACAGCGGCGGCGACGGCCACGGTGACGGCGATACACCCGGCCCCCGCGCGTCCAATCCCGGCGCGTCCGACCCCGGCGCGTCCGACCCCGGCGCGTCCGTCCCTGGCACGCCCCACTCCCGCACGCCGGACGGCCCCGACGTGGGACGGCTGGTGCGGCGGAGTCCCGCGGAGATGATGGCGCAGGCCGGCGCGAGCAAGGGGGTGGTGACCGATATCGTCCGTGCCCACCACGGGTCCGTCTCCAAGGAGGAGCGGGCGCAGATCGAGGAGGCGCTCAAGTCGGGCCGGCTCCCCGCCGTGGTCGCCACCTCCAGCCTGGAGCTGGGCATCGACATGGGCGCCGTGGACCTGGTCGCCTGCGTCGAGGCGCCGCCCAGTGTGGCGAGCGGCCTGCAGCGCATAGGCCGGGCCGGCCACCAGGTGGGCGCCGTGTCCAAGGGCGTGATCTTCCCCAAGTACCGCGGCGACCTCGTGCAGACCGCGGTCGTGGCCGAGCGCATGAAGAACGGCGAGATCGAGGAGCTGCGCTACCCCCGCAACCCCCTCGACGTCCTCGCCCAGCAGATCGTGGCGATGACATCGCTCGACGAGTGGACGGTGGACGAGCTGGAGGCCGTGGTGAAGCGGGCCGCCTCCTACGCCACCCTGCCCCGCTCCGCGCTGGAGGCCACGCTCGACATGCTGGCCGGCCGCTACCCGAGCGAGGAGTTCGCCGAGCTGCGCCCCCGTGTCGTGTGGGACCGGGTGACGGGCACCCTGCGCGGGCGGCCGGGCGCCCAGCGGCTGGCCGTCACCAATGGCGGCACCATCCCCGACCGCGGGCTGTTCGGCGTGTTCCTGGTGGGCGAGAAGGCGTCGCGGGTCGGCGAGCTGGACGAGGAGATGGTGTACGAGTCGCGGGTCGGCGACGTGTTCGTGCTGGGCGCGACGTCGTGGCGCATCGAGGACATCACGGCCGACCGGGTCCTCGTCTCCCCGGCCCCTGGCCAGCCGGGCAAGCTGCCGTTCTGGCACGGCGACGCCCCGGGCCGCCCGGCCGAGCTGGGCAGGGCCATCGGCGCGTTTCTGCGGGAGCAGGCCGCGAACGGCTCGACCGAGCGGGCGCGAGCCGCAGGGCTGGACGAGTACGCCGCCGCCAACCTCCAGTCCTACCTGGCCGAACAGCGCGAGGCGACCGGTTACGTGCCCGACGACCGCACGCTCCTGGTCGAGCGGTTCCACGACGAGCTGGGCGACTGGCGGGTGGTCATCCACTCCCCGTACGGCGCGCGGGTCCACGCGCCCTGGGCGCTGGCGATCAACCGGCGGCTCCAGGAGCGCTACGGCGTCGACGTGCAGGCGGTCCACTCCGACGACGGCATCGTGCTGCGCATTCCCGACACGCTGACCGAGCCGCCGTCCGACGTGGCCGCGTTCGACGCGGAGGAGATCGAGCAGATCGTCACCGAGGAGCTGGGCGGGTCGGCGATGTTCGCCTCGCGGTTCAGGGAGTGCGCGGGCCGGGCGCTGCTGCTGCCGCGCCGCACCCCCGGCCGGCGCAGCCCGCTGTGGCAGCAGCGCCAGCGGGCGGCCAACCTGCTGGGCGTGGCCTCGCGGTACGCGTCGTTCCCGATCGTGCTGGAGACGATGCGCGAGTGCCTCCAGGACGTGTTCGACGTGCCGGGGCTCGTCCGGCTGATGCGCGACATCGCCGCCCGCCGGGTGCGGGTGGTCGAGGTGGAGACGTCGCAGGCGTCGCCGTTCGCGGCGTCGCTGCTGTTCCACTACGTGGGCGCGTTCATGTACGAGGGCGACGCGCCGCTGGCCGAGCGCCGGGCCCAGGCGCTGGCCCTCGACACCTCGCTGCTGGCGGAGCTGCTGGGCCAGGCCGACCTGCGCGAGCTGCTCGACCCGGACGTGATCTCCGACGCCGAGCGGGAGCTGGCCCGGCTCGACCGGCCGCTGCGCGACGCCGAGGACCTGGCCGACCTGCTGCGCTCGCACGGACCGCTGCTCGCGCCCGACGTGAGCGTGCGCGGCGGCGACCCGGCCTGGCTGGAGGACCTCGAACGGGCACGGCGCGCGATCCGGGTGCGCGTCGCGGGCGAGGAGCAGTGGGCGGCCATCGAGGACGCGGCGCGGATGCGCGACGCGCTGGGCGTGCCGCCGCCGGTGGGCGTCCCGCACGCGTTCCTGGAGCCGGTCGCCGATCCGCTGGCCGACCTGGTGGCGCGCCATGCCCGCACGCGGGGGCCGTTCCACGCGGGCACGGCGGCGGCCAGGTTCGGGCTGGGCGTGGCCGTGGTGCGCGACGCGCTGCACCGGCTGGCGGCGTCCGGGCGGGTGGTCAACGGCGAGTTCCGGCCGGGGGGCCGGGGCGAGGAGTGGTGTGACGCGGGCGTGCTGCGCATGCTGCGGCGCCGCTCGCTGGCCCGGCTGCGCAAGGAGGTCGAGCCGGTCGCGCCGGAGACGCTGGCCCTG
This sequence comes from Nonomuraea sp. 3-1Str, assembly GCF_031570565.1. Classification (NCBI taxonomy): domain Bacteria; kingdom Bacillati; phylum Actinomycetota; class Actinomycetes; order Streptosporangiales; family Streptosporangiaceae; genus Nonomuraea; species Nonomuraea sp. 3-1Str. The sequence continues at coordinate 191,268 of NZ_JALHBK010000009.1, read as the reverse complement.
TTCCTGCCGGCCTGGCACGGCATCACCGGCTCCTCCGGGACCGCGGGGCCGGCGAGGCAGGCGGGGGCGGCGCGGGCGATGGACGCGCTCGTCCACGCCGTCGAGCAGCTCCAGGGCGCCGCCGTGCCCGCCTCGGCGCTGGAGACCCTGATCCTCCCTTCGCGGGTGCCCGGCTACCATCCGGCGCTGCTCGACGAGCTGACCTCCTCCGGCGAGGTGATCTGGGCCGGCCAGGGGTCGCTGCCGGGCGGCGACGGATGGGTCTCGCTCTACTTCGCCGACACCGCGCCGGTGCTGCTGCCGGAGCCGGGCGAGATCACGATGACGCCGGTCCACGAGCAGGTGCTGGAGGCGCTCGGCGGGGGAGGGGCGCTGTTCTTCCGCGGGCTGTCCGAGCGGCTCGGCTCCCTGGACGACGCGGCGCTCGCCACGGCGTTGTGGGACCTCGTGTGGGCGGGCCGGGTGTCGGGCGACACGCTGGCGCCGCTGCGGGCCACGCTCGGCTCCGGGCGTCCCGCCCACCGGCCGGCCACGACGCGCCGCCGCCGGGCCGTGCTGCCCACCCGGAGCGGGCCGCCGACCGTGGGCGGGCGGTGGTGGCTGCTGCCGTCACCGGCCGGCGACGCGACCCAGCGGGCGCAGGCGCAGGCCGAGGCGCTGCTCGAACGCCACGGGGTGCTGACCCGCGGCGCGGTGACGTCCGAGCGGCTGCCCGGCGGGTTCTCGCCGGTCTATCAGGTGCTGCGCGCCTACGAGGAGAGCGGCCGATGCCGGCGCGGCTACTTCGTGGAAGGGCTGGGAGGCGCCCAGTTCGCGCTGCCCGGGGCCGTCGACCGGATGCGGGCCATGGCGCCCTCGGGCGCCCCGGCCGTTCCCCCCGCCGAGCTGTCCACCGGTGCGGCCGGTGGTGCGGGGACGCGGCGGGCGGTGGTGCTCGCGGCGGCCGATCCGGCGAACCCTTACGGAGGCGCCCTGTCGTGGCCGGCGCACCCCGGCGACGTCGCCCACAAACCCGGACGCAAGGCCGGCGCGCTGGTGGTGCTCGTCGACGGGTTCCTCGTGCTGTACGTCGAGCGGGGCGGCAAGACGCTGCTGTCGTTCACCGACGACGAGCGGCTGCGGCCCGCGGTGGACGCGCTGGCGCTGGCCGTGCGCGACGGCGCCCTCGGCAAGCTGACCGTCGAGCGTGCCGACGGGGCCTCCATCACCGAGTCGCCGTTGGCGGAGGCCCTGGAGGCCGCGGGCTTCCACCCGACTCCCCGGGGGCTGCGCCTGCGTGCCTGAGGGACGAAATGGGTTTCCGGCTTTCAGTGAGGTAAGCCCCATTGGGCCCCCGTCGGCGGCGAATGCGGGACACATGTGACTTGTGGGGTTTATGGGATTGACTGGAGGGGAAAGAACGCGCCCGTGCCCTCCGCCGGCACGGCCGGGACGTGCGCGCACGGGCCCAGGGCGCGGCTTGCCGTACGCGTGCCATTTCCGGGATCGCACCATATCCGGGCGAATCACGAGAAGCCATCCCGTAAGACACGCTTGATAACCCGTTTGCTTGCTCGTGACTTCTCCGACGCATAACCTCGACGGCAGTGAGGAGTTACTCCGCGCTGCGCGGATTGTCATACCGGTGAAGTACGGACGAACGAGCTTGTTCCATCGAGGCGGGCGAGGCCCCGGCTGTCCCAGTCGGTGCCCGGCCGAGCTCGGCCTGGCTTTCGTCTCGGCGAGACAGCCTCGGCGAGACCTCCGTCGTCGTGACGACGCCGATCGGCGTTCCGCGCCGCGCATGTGACCCCTCGCGTTCTGTGGCCACGTTTACGGGTGTTGACGACGCGAGGAGGGCGGGGAGCACATGGGGCCGCTTGTCGTGGTGCTGTCGGTGGCGGTGCTCCTGCTCACGTTCGGGATGATCGCCGCGCTGCTCATAGTGGTCCGCCGCACCTCGGGGCTCCTGCCGCAGTCCGCCAAGCCGTCCCCCGAGCAGGTCGAGGCCGTGCACGAGGAGCTGGAGCAGGCCCGCCAGGAGGCGGGTGAGATCCGCGGCAAGGCCGAGTCCGACGCCGAGGAGATCCTGCGCCGGTCCGAGGCCGCGGCCGAGAGCGCCGCGCGCATGCGGCGCGAGGTCGAGGAGGAAGGCCGGATCCTCAAGTCCGAGCTCAAGGAGCTGCGGGCCGACCTCGAACGCCGCGAGACCCGCCTGGCCGAGCGCGAGGAGCGCCTGGACGAGGAGGCCAGGCGGCAGTCTGAGCTCCAGCGCAAGCTGGGCGAGGCCGAGGCGCGCCTGTCGGAGCGGCGGGCCGAGCTGCTCCAGGTCGAGGAGGAGCGGCGGGCCATCCTGGAGCGGGTCGCCGGGCTGACCGCCGACCAGGCCAAGGCCGAGCTGGTCAGGCAGATCGAGAACCAGGCCAAGCGCGAGGCCGCGCTGATCATCCGGGAGATCGAGGGACAGGCCCGCAAGGAGGGCGAGAAGCGCGCCACCAAGATCGTCACCCTGGCGGTGCAGCGGGTGGCGGCCGAGCAGACGGCCGAGTCCGTGGTCAGCGTGCTGCACCTGCCGGGCGACGAGATGAAGGGCCGCATCATCGGCCGCGAGGGCCGCAACATCCGGGCGTTCGAGTCCACGACCGGCGTCAACCTCATCATCGACGACACCCCCGAAGCGGTGCTGCTGTCGTGCTTCGACCCGGTGCGGCGGGAGACCGCCAGGCTGACGCTGGAGAAGCTCGTCCTCGACGGCCGCATCCATCCCCAGCGCATCGAGGAGGCGCACGAGCGCAGCCGCGCCGAGGTCCAGGACCTGTGCGCCAGAGCCGGCGAGGACGCGCTGGTCGAGCTGGGCATCACCGACATGCACCCGGAGCTGACGCTGCTGCTCGGCCAGCTCCGTTACCGCACCTCCTACGGCCAGAACGTGCTGAAGCACCTCATCGAGTCGGCGCACATCGCCGGCATCATGGCCGCCGAGCTCAAGCTCGACCAGCGGCTGATGAAGCGCTGCGCCCTGCTGCACGACATCGGCAAGGCACTCACGCACGAGGTGGAGGGCAGCCACGCGCTGATCGGCGCGGAGATCGCCCGCCGGTACGGCGAGTCGGAGGACGTGGTCCACGCCATCGAGGCGCACCACAACGAGGTCGAGGTCCGCACGGTCGAGGCGGTCCTCACCCAGGCGGCCGACGCGATCAGCGGCAGCCGCCCCGGCGCGCGCCGCGAGTCCCTGGAGGCGTACGTCAAGCGGCTGGAGCGGCTGGAGGAGATCGCGCAGTCGTACGAGGGTGTGGAGAAGGTGTTCGCCATGCAGGCGGGCCGGGAGATCCGGGTGATGGTCAAGCCGGACGCGATCGACGACATCCAGGCGCAGGTGATCGCAAGGGACGTGGCCAAGCAGGTCGAGGAGGAGCTGACCTACCCGGGCCAGATCCGCATCACCGTGGTCCGCGAGTCCCGCGCCACCGAGTTCGCCCGCTGAACCACCGCCCCGTGGGTGATGGGCGGCATGCCCCCAACGGTGTCCGGGTCCGCGGGCATCCACCTGGCAGCGACCTGGCATCCGCCTGGCAGGAGGATGGAGGGGGCTGAGGGGTGGAGGGGCTCGTCGCGGGCAGGGGGCCGGAGGGCCGCCGCCCGGCGCGCGAGCCGCGCCACAGGGGCGGGGGCCCGGCACGAGCCCGCGACCGACCAGGGGAGAGTCATGACCGAGGGGTACGACCGGGTCGCGATCATCACGGGAGCCGACTCCGGCATCGGCAAGGCCACCGCTGTGATGCTGGCCGAGCAGGGGTTCGACGTCGGGATCACGTTCCACTCCGACAGCGACGGCGCCGAGGACACCGCCGGGCAGGTGCGCGAGCTGGGCAAGGCCGCCGCGGTGCGCCGCCACGACCTGACCGACCCCGAACGCGCCGCGGCCGTCGTCGACGACCTCGCCGAGGAGCTGGGCGGTCTCGGCGTGCTGGTGAACAACGCCGGCACCGGCAGCTCCGAGCCGCTCATCGACATGGACTACCTCAGGCCCGTACTGCGCGGCCAAGGGCGGCCTGCGGATGCTCAGCCGCGTCCTGGCGCTGGAGCTGTCGGAGTACGGCATCACGGTCAACACCGTGGCGCCCGGCGAGATCGCCACGCCCATGACCGGCCAGGACGATCTGCCGCCGCAGATCGGCACCAGGCCCGGCTACCCGATCAACCGGCCGGGTGACGCGCACGAGGTGGCCGCCGTGGTGGCCTTCCTGGCGAGCCCGGCCGCGTCGTACGTGACCGGCTCGACGGTCTTCGTCGACGGCGGGCTCGGCCTCATGGGGCCGCAGGCGGCGGGCGCGCTCGGGTCGGGGGAGTGGCGCAAGGGCTGACGGCGCTTCGCGTCAGCTGAAGATCTGCTGGTAGAAGGCCAGCTCGGCGGCGAGGGCGGTCGCGACGGTCTCGGTGCGGCGGAACCCGTGCGACTCGCCCTCGAACGCCAGGTACGTGCACGGCACCCCGCGCTCGGCCAGGGCGTCGGCGAACGCCTCCGACTGCTCGGGCGGCACGGCCGGATCGTCGAGCCCCTGGAGGAGCAGCATGGGGCAGGTCACCCCGCCGACCAGGGCCAGCGGCTCCCGTTGGGCGTACAGCTCCGGGTCCTCCGGGCCGACCAGCCACTCCACGTACCGCGACTCGAAGTCATGGGTGTGGGCGTTGAGCGGCGCGAGCGCGCTGATGCCGTAGTAGGACACCCCGCCCGCGAACACGCCGGACCGGCAGCAGGCCGCCATCACGGTCCAGCCGCCCGCGCTGCGGCCCCGCACCGCGACCCGGCCGGGGTCGGCCAGGCCCTCGCTCGCCAGCCACTCGGCCGCCGCGACGACGTCCTCCACGTCCACCACGCCCCACCGGCCCCGCAGCAGCTCGCGGTAGGCCCGGCCGTAGCCGGTGGAGCCGCCGTAGTCCACATCGAGGACGCCGATGCCGCGCGAGGTCAGCAGGGCCTTCTCCAGGTCGAGCGCGGTGCCGGCGTGCGCGGTCGGCCCGCCGTGCACGAAGACCACGTACGGCGGGAGCGTGCCGGGCTCGCCCGCGGTGGGCGGGTAGAGGTGGGCGTGGACGCGGCGGCCGTCGCGGCCGGGCAGCTCCACCGCCCGCGGCGACGGCAGCAAGGCGCGGTCCGGCAGCCTCCCGGCGTCGCGGGCCAGCGTCTCGGCCTTCCCCGTCGCCGTGTCCACCCGCAGGACGGTCCGCGGCGCCGTGGGACCGTACCCGACCCCGACCAGATCCCCGCCGTCCACGGCCAGCGCCGGGTCCCACCCCTCGCAGGGGACGTCCAGGTCGCGCAGCAGCCCGGACCCCGGGTCCAGCACACCCAGCCGCAGGTCGCCGCGCCCGTGCAGCACCGCGAGCCGCCCGTCCCCCAGCACGCCGTACGGCAGGCCGCCCAGCCGCCACAGCGGCCCGGCGAACTCCTCCTCGGCCGGGTACAGCGCCCGGCAGTGGCCGCCGGCCACGGGGACCTCGTGCAGGTTCCACCAGCCGGAGCGGTCGGAGACCAGGTAGAGGTGGCCGTCGTCCTTCCACTGGGGCGCCAGGACCGACTCGGACGGCCCGCCCGCGACCGTCCACGAGACGCCGTCGGCCAGGCGGGTGACGCGCAGCTCGGTGCCGTGCCACGGCATGCGGGGATGGCTCCAGCAGACGCAGGCCAGGTGCCGCCCGTCGGGGGAGAGGGTGGGGAAGGCGTAGAAGTCGGCGCCGGTGACGTGCTCGCGCGGATCGCCGGGCCGGTCGAGGGCGAACGAGACGACGGAGCGCGTCACCTTGCCGTCGTGGTGGCGCTCGCGCACGCACCACACGCGGCCGTCGCGGACCAGCAGGTCGGCGTAGCGGGAGCCGTCGTCCGCCGGGGTGAGCGGCACGGGGTCATCATGGCCGAGGTAGAGGCGCTGGTCGGCGAGGTTGCAGAAGACCACCTCGCCGGCGGGCGTCACCGCGTAGGGCCGGCCGCCGTACTCGTGGACCCGGGTGCGCGCGCACCACGGCGCGGCCAGCAGCTCGCGGCGCGTGCCGTCGGCGGCGCGGCGCACGATGGTCGTCCGGCCGCCCTCGTCCGGCCGGTCCTCCGTCCACCACACCTGCCCGTCCTGCGCGGCGGGCCAGGCCGGCCGGAGCCCGGACCGGGCGACGTCGGTCGTGGAGATGGGGGAGCGCCAGAAGGGCATAGGGGCATCCTGCCGGAAGATCAGAGACAGTGAAGGGCGGTCACCCGACCAGGTGACCGCCCTTACCCGTGTTCCGGTGTTCCCGAAGGGATCAGTCGATGACGACCCCGCCAACGCCACCGGCGGCCGCGCCGATCATCGCGTCGGGCGGCTCGACCGGGCCGGTCGTCAGCTTGCGGCTGCGCCGCGTGCGCCGCTCCAGCAAGTTCGCCAGGTAGCTCAGCGACATGTTGAGCGCCACGTAGATGATCCCGATGACGATGGCGGCCGGGATCAGCGACCCGAAGAACACCGCGGGCAGGATCTTGAAGCCGGTGTTGAGCAGGTCGACGTAGGCGATGATGTAGCCGAGCGCGGTGTCCTTGAGGAGGACCACGAGCTGGCTGACGATCGCCGGCATCATCGCGGTGACGGCCTGCGGCAGCAGCACCATCCGCATCACCTGGTTCTTGCGCATGCCGATGGCGTAGGCCGCCTCCGACTGCCCCTTCGCCACCGACAGCACGCCGGCCCGGACCACCTCGGCCAGCACCGAGCCGTTGTAGAGGGTCAGGCCGAGCACCACCGCGAAGAAGGCGTAGTCGCCGCCGCCCATCACGCTGGGCGCCAGGTAGAAGATGAAGAAGATCAGCAGCAGCAGCGGGATGGCGCGGAAGACCTCCACGACCAGGCCCGCCGGGACGCGGATCCAGGCGTGGTCGGACAGCCGGGCCAGGCCGAACACCGCGCCGAACAGCAGTGCCAGCACCGCGGCCGCCGCCGCGGCCTTCAGCGTGCCGATCAGGCCCGGGATGATGAACTCCTGCCAGGTCGAGGCCTGGAGGAACGGCTCCCAGATCTTGCCCGCCCACTGGCCCTTGGCGTCGAAGCCGCGGTAGACGCCGTACAGGACGGCGGCCACCAGCACGACGCTGACGACCGTGAGCAGGTGGTTGCGCACCCTGGCACGCGGGCCGGGGGTGTCGAACAGAACGTTCGTGCTCATCGGACCACCGCCAGCCTCCGGGACAGCCACCCGGTGAAGTAGCCGATCGGCAGGATCAGGACCATGAAGGCCGCGATGACGCCGAGGAAGATCGGGATGGAGGCGCCGGTCGTATCAAAGACGATCTTCATCGTGGCCGCGGAGTCGGTGAGGAGGCCGCCGGCGGTCGCGACCGTCGTGTTCTTGATCATGGCGATGACCACGCTGCCCAGCGGCGCGATGACCGCCCGGAATGCCTGCGGCAGGATGATCATGGTCAGGGTCTGGAAGAAGGTCAGCCCGATCGCCCGGGACGCCTCGGCCTGCCCCACCGGCACCGTGTTCATGCCGGCGCGCAGCGCCTCGCCGACGAAGGCCGCGGTGTAGACACCCAGGCCCATCGCCACGAGCCAGAAGGAGTTGGTTTGAGGCTGGCTTGAGAAGACCAGGCCGAGCTGGTCGCTCAAACCCAGCGCGGAGAAGGCCAGCACCAGTGTCAGCGGGGTGTTGCGCACCACGTTGACGTAGACCGTGCCGGCGGCGCGCAGCACCGGCGTCGGCGAGACGCGCATCCCCACCAGGACCGTGCCGAGGATGAAGGAGACGACCAGCGCCACGAGGGCGAGCTTGACGTTCTCCAGGAAGCCCTGAGCGAGCTCGGGCGCGTAGGTAATCAGTTCGTCCATCGTGCTCCACCGCATAGGACGGCGGCGACCGGGTCGCCGGCCGCCGCCTCGGACGTGTTACTAGGCGCAGCCCTCGGCCGGCGGCGCGGTCTCGGACAGCTTCAGACCCTGGATGCCGCCGAACCACTTCTGCAGCAGCTGCTTCATGGTCCCGTCGTCCCACAGCGCCTTCACCGCGGTGTTGACGGCCTCGCAGGTCTTGGTGTCGCCCTTCTTCAGGCCGATGCCGTACTTCTCGTCCGTGAAGCCCTGGCCCAGCACCTTGAAGTTGCCGCCCGCCTGCTTGGCGAAGCCCGCCAGGATCAGGTCGTCGGTGGTGAGCGCGTCGAGGTTGTTGCCGCCCAGCTTCTGCACGCACTCGGAGTAGCTGGCGGCGTCGACCGTCGTCGCGTCGAGGTCGAGCTGGCCGTCCGGCGGCGGGTCGGTGATCCGCTTGTAGGAGTTGGAGCCCGCGGCCTTGCAGATCTTCTTGCCCTTGAGGTCCTGGGGCGTGTTGATCGAGGTGTCGTCCTTGCGCACCATCACGTCCTGGTGGGCGATGACGTACGGCCCGCCGAAGGTGACCTTCTTCTTGCGCTCCTCCGTGATGGAGTACGTGGCGAAGACGATGTCAACGGTGCCGTTGGCCAGGAACGGCTCGCGGTTGGACGACGCCGACTCCTTCCACGTGACCTTGACATCCTTGCCGCCGGCCATCTTGTTCAGCACGGCCTTGGCCACGTCGACGTCGAAGCCCTCGGGCTCGGCGCCCTTCTTCAGACCCAGGCTCGGCTGGTCCCACTTGGTGCCGACGACGACAGTCCCGCCGTCCTTGACCTTGTCCGCAAGGCTGGCGTAGGTCTTGTCATCGCCTCCACAGGCGGCCAGACCGCCCACCATGGCTGCAAGCGAGAGCACCGCTCCGGTTCGACGCATGTGCATGTGTACCCACCTCAATAGTCAGTGCGTGAGAATCTTCGACAGGAAGTCACGCGCCCGGTCGGTCTGCGCGTTGGTGAAGAACTCGTCCGGGGTGTTCTCCTCCACGATCTGCCCGTCGGCCATGAACACCACCCGGTTGGCGGCCTTGCGGGCGAACCCCATCTCATGCGTGACGACCACCATCGTCATCCCGTCACGTGCCAGCCCGACCATGACGTCGAGCACCTCCTGGACCATCTCCGGGTCCAGAGCGGAGGTCGGCTCGTCGAACAGGATCATCTTCGGGTCCATCGCCAGGGCCCTGGCGATCGCCACCCGTTGCTGCTGCCCGCCGGACAGCTGCGCGGGGTACTTGTCCGCCTGGGCCGCGATCCCGACGCGCTCCAGCAGCTCCATCGCGCGCTTGTCCGCCGCGTCCCTGGCCACCTTGCGGACCTTGAGCGGCCCCAGGGTGACGTTCTCGCGGATCGTCTTGTGCGCGAAGAGATTGAACGACTGGAACACCATGCCGACCTCGGAGCGAAGGCGGGCCAGCGCCTTGCCCTCGGCCGGCAGGGGCTGACCGTCGAAGATGATCTGTCCGCTGTCTATCGTCTCCAGCCGGTTCATCGCCCGGCAGAGCGTTGACTTACCGCTACCCGACGGGCCGATCACCACGAGGACCTCGCCACGGGAGACGGTCAGGTTGATGTCCCTCAGGACGTGCAACGTCCCGAAGTGCTTGTCGACGTTCTCCAACTTGACCAGTGGAGTGACGTCCCCGTTCTCCGTCATGGGTCAAAACCTAGGGTGCGTTAGGACGCTGCGCACTAACCAGGTGGTACCGATCCGATCACATCATGCCGTCGAGCTGGACTTTTGGCCCCGTTCGGTCTCCTCAAGCCCTACAACGACTACTCTAGAACGCGCCATGACTCTGACCCACGAGAGCCCCCGCACGTACGAGGTCCGCACGTACGGGTGCCAGATGAACGTGCACGACTCCGAGCGGCTCTCGGGCCTGCTGGAGGACGCGGGCTACGTGCGCGCGGCCGACGGCGACAGCGCCGACGTGGTCGTGTTCAACACGTGCGCCGTCCGCGAGAACGCCGACAACCGCCTGTACGGCAACCTCGGCCATCTCCGCCCCGCCAAGGTCGCCAACCCGCGCATGCAGATCGCCGTGGGCGGCTGCCTCGCGCAGAAGGACCAGGGCGAGATCGTCCGCAAGGCGCCCTGGGTGGACGTGGTGTTCGGCACCCACAACATCGGCTCGCTGCCGGTGCTGCTGGAGCGCGCCCGCGTCGCCGGCGAGGCGCAGGTGGAGCTGAAGGAGTCGCTGGAGGTCTTCCCCTCGACGCTGCCCACCAAGCGCGAGTCGGCCTACGCCGCCTGGGTGGCCATCTCCGTCGGCTGCAACAACACGTGCACCTTCTGCATCGTGCCGTCGCTGCGCGGCAAGGAGAAGGACCGGCGTCCCGGGGACGTCCTCGCGGAGGTCGAGACCCTGGTCGGGCAGGGGGTGCTGGAGGTCACGCTGCTCGGCCAGAACGTCAACACCTACGGCGTCGAGTTCGGCGACCGGCTGGCGTTCGGCAAGCTGCTGCGGGCCTGCGGCACGATCGACGGGCTGGAGCGGGTCCGCTTCACCTCCCCGCACCCGGCCGCGTTCACCGACGACGTCATCGCCGCCATGGCCGAGACGCCCAACGTCATGCACCAGCTCCACATGCCGCTCCAGTCCGGCTCCGACCGGGTCCTGAAGGCGATGCGCCGCTCCTACCGCGCCGAGCGCTACCTCGGCATCATCGAGCGGGTCCGCGCCGCCATGCCGGACGCGGCCATCTCCACCGACATCATCGTCGGCTTCCCCGGCGAGACGGAGGAGGACTTCCAGGCCACCCTCGACGTCGTACGGCAGAGCCGCTTCGCCAACGCCTTCACCTTCCAGTACTCCATCCGCCCCGGCACCCCGGCGGCGACCATGGACGACCAGATCCCGAAGGAGGTCGTCCAGGAGCGCTACGAGCGGCTCGTCGCGCTGCAGGAGGAGATCTCCTGGGAGGAGAACAAGAAGCAGGTCGGCCGGACGCTGGAGGTGCTGGTCGCCGAGGGCGAGGGCCGCAAGGACGACGCCACCCGGCGGCTGTCCGGCCGCGCCCCCGACAACCGGCTGGTCCACTTCGCGGCCGGCGAGGAGGCGCCGCGGCCGGGCGACATGGTGACGGTCGAGGTCACCTACGCCGCGCCGCACCACCTGGTGGCCGACGGCGCGGTCCTCGGCCTGCGCCGCACCCGGGCCGGCGACGCCTGGGAGGCCCGCCAGGGCGCCGCGGCCGAGGCCGCCAAGGGCGTCATGCTGGGCATGCCGTCCATCGGGCGCCCGGCCGTCGCGCCGGCCGCCTCCGTGGGGGGCTGCCCGGCCTGAGCCGAGGTCACCGGCCGCCGAGGAGGCGGTAGCAGTAGTCCCGGCGGAAGTCGGGGAAGGTGGCGCACGGGTCCGGTGCGGGAAGCGGGTCGCCGGTGACGGCGCTCGCCGTTTCCGGCTCCTGCCGGCGGCGCTCGGCGGGTCCGGCCGGGACGTCCGGCTCGGCGGCGGGCGCGGGAAGCGTACGGGGGTGTGGGGGCGCGGCCGGAGCGGGCGACGCGGCCACCCGCGCGGCGGGCGTCGAGGTCTCGCCTTGCGAGTCGTCCGTCTGCGGAGACGGGGACGGCACCGGCCCGGATGGGGCGGTCTCCTGACGGCTGTCCAGGGCCTCGGGGAGGGCGGTCCCCGGGCGGGGGGCGGGAGCGGGCTGCCGGGGGGACTGCGCCGGCGTGACCCAGGGGGACATCACCGGCGGGAGTCCCAGCATGGGCGGTTGCGGCTGCGGTGCCCGGTCCCGGTGTCGGGCCGGCGGGCGGACGGGTTCGAGCCAGCTGTCCGGGTCCAGAGCGCCCGGGGCCCGGGCGAGCGCCGGGGTGGGGCCGGGCACCTGTCCCGGCCGGCCGTTCCCCCAGCCGTTCGCCCAGTCCGTCGGCCAGCCGCCGGGCCTCGGCGCGCGGGCCCGGGGAGGCGCCGGAAGGCTGGAGACAGCGGTAAGCCGGCTTTTCTGATCATTTGACGATGCGCTTTTCTGGACGGGCCGTGGCGTGCCGATGAATGCCAGCAGAACCCCCATTCCGGCGATCATGAGCACTCCGGCCACACTCGCCGCCGGCGCCATCCGGTCCTGACTACCTGCGCGAATGCACTCAAGGCGGGACAAGTCGTGATTCCTTTGTGATTGATGCTGTGAATGGTGCGCGAGCATTCCACTGATGCCGCTAGTGTGGTCCATCACCCGCGGAAGCCGGCGAGCTTTCCCGATACGACCGCAGGGAGTTGTGGCACCATGCAAGATCCGAACGAGCCGGATCGCCAGGAGATCCTCGCAGGACCGGGCGACGACCCCAGACCGCCCAGGTCTGCTCGTACCACCCGTAAGAGCCGCAAGACCATCCTCATCGCCGCGTCCGCACTCGTGGCGGTGCTCGGGGCGGGCGGCGTCGGGTTCGCCCTCGCGGGCGGCGGCTCACCGGCCACGCAGCAGAGCGGGCCCGCCCAGAAGGGCTCCCCGGAGGCCGACGCCGGCCTGGCGGGCGACGAGGAAGCCTCCATGGGCGACGCGGTCACGGACGACCCCGGCGACGGGGGCACGGCCGCGGACGCGGACTCGGGCACCGCCACTACCGGCACCGACTCGGCCGCGGACCCCGGCGCCGACTCCGGCATCGACTCCGGTACGACGGACACGGGCGCGGCCGGCAAGGACAGCAAGACGGCCACGGGTTCGGCGAAGAAGCCCACGGACTCGCCGGCCAAGCCGGTGCAGAACCAGCCGGCCGACCCCTCCGACGGCGCCGCGGACGGCCCGGCCGGTCAGGTCGCGGGCCAGTGCGCCACGAGCGGCTGCTGACGCTTCCCCTCCCCGAACTGGTTCGGCCCTTCGCGCTCCCAGTGGACCTGTGACCCGGTCCGCCGCCGCCCTAGGGTCGGCCCTATGACGAGCGACGAAGAGACCGTCGGCGACGACCGGCCGCCTGCCCAGGGGGAGGCCGCGACCCTGCTGCGGAGCCTGCACGTGCCGGGCGACCCGCTGGTCCTGCCGAACGCCTGGGACGCGGCCTCGGCGCGGGCCGTGGTCGAGGCCGGGTTCCCCGTGGTGGCCACGGGCAGCGCCGCCGTCGCGCCGGTCCTCGGGTACGAGGACGGCGAGGGGACGCCCGCCGCCGAGATGATGGCCGCGATCGGCCGCATCGCCAGGGCCGTCCCGGTCCCGGTCACCGCCGACGTCGAGCGCGGCTACGGCCTGCCGCCGGCCGAGCTGGTGGAGCGGCTGCTGGCCGCCGGGGCCGTGGGCTGCAACCTGGAGGACTCCGACCCGCGTACCGGCGAGCTGGTCGATCCGGGCCGGCAGGCGGAGTTCCTGGCCGGGGTGCGGGCCGCCGCCGGGCCGCGACTGGTGATCAACGCGCGGGTGGACACGTACCTCGCCGGCGACGGCACCCGTCAGGAGGCCGTGCGGCGCGCGCGGCGCTACCTCGACGCGGGCGCCGACTGCGTCTACCCGATCGGGGCGAACGACGAGAAGGAGATCGAGCGCCTGGTCGCGGAGGTCGGCGCGCCGGTCAACGTCCTGTTCCGGCCGGGCGCCCCTCCTCTGTCCCGGCTCGCGGAGCTGGGCGTGGCCCGGGTCAGCTTCGGCCACGGGCTCCACGGGGCGGCGCACGCCTACACGAAGCGCCTCATCCAGGCCATCGCCGAGGGCCGCGACCCGTACGCGTGACCGCCCCCTGCGCTCTGTCCCGTGCCTACGGGGGCGTACGGGTGGGCATACGCTGGGCGTGTGCTTGTCGCCGCGGCGGTCTGCCCGCATCCGCCCTTGATCGTCCCCGAGCTGGCCGGCGCGGCCGCCCACGAGCTGGACGGCCTGCGCGCGGCCTGCCGGGAGGCGCTCGCCGAGCTCGACGCCGCCGCCCCCGACCGGCTCGTCGTGGTGGGCGGAGCCGAGTCGGCCGGTTCGTACGGCGGCCGGTCGGCGGGCACCCTCCGGCCCTGGGGCGTGGACGTCACCGTGGGCGAGGGCGAGCCGGTGCTGCCGCTGTCGCTGACCATCGGCCGCCGGTTGCTGGGCGAGCGGCGGGCGGACGGGTTCGAGGCTGTAGCGTTCGACGCGGAGCCGGCCGGATGCCTGGCGCTGGGGGAGACGCTGGCGCGGGAGGGCAGGGTGGCGCTGCTGGTCATGGCCGACGGCTCCGCCCGGCTGACCCCGAAGTCGCCGGGCTACCACGACCCGGCCGCCGAGCCGTACAACGACCTCGTCGTCCGGGCGGTGGCCGACGCCGACGCGGCGGCGCTCGCCCAGCTCGACCCGGGGGAGGCCGCGGGGCTGTGGGTGGCCGGGCGCGCCGCCCTCCAGGTCCTCGCGGGCGCGGCGGGCCGGGAAGGCTCCGGAGGAGGGCTCAAGGGGCGGCTGCTGGCCGATGCGGCCCCCTACGGCGTCGGCTACTTCGTGGCCACCTGGACCTGACCACGGCTGCCCCGGGCCTGACCCTGGTCGCGGCGCCGCGCTCGCGCGCGCGGCGCTAGGTTGACGTTATGCCGCTCGTCGCGATCACCTACGCCCCGCACGTCGCCGAATCCAGGCTGCGCGAGCTCGCTTCGGCGCTGCCGCACCTGGTGTCGAAGGCTGTGGAGTGCCCCGAGGAGCCCTATGACGGCGACCTGCGGCCCGGGGACGTGGACCTGAGGTTCCGGCCGTACGGCCCGCTGGACCGCGGCGGCCTGGACGTCGTGATCGAGGTGCGGTCGAAGTGGTTCGAGAGCAGGGCCGCGAACCGTCAGGAACGCGTTGACCTGCTGCACGAGGGCATCGCCGCCGCGACCGGGCTGGACGACTTCGGCGTCTACCTCTCGCTCCCCGTGGCCGCCTGGTCGCAGGGCGGCTGACCGGCACACCGGTGAGGGCCCGCCGTCACCGGACGGTCAGGTGGCGGGGGCGGCGGGGGACGGGGACGGTCGTCAGGTCACGGGCGAGGACGACGTCGCCGTCGTAGTGGCGGCGCGCCTCGGCGAGGAAGACCGGCTCGTCGGCGAAGCCGTACCGCTCCGAGAAGTGGGTGAGGACCAGGCAGCGGGCGCCCGCGCGGGCGGCGACGAGCCCGGCCTGCTCGGCGGTGAGGTGGCCGTACTCCCGCGCGAGCGACTCCTCGGCCGACAGGAACGTGGACTCGACGACGAGCAGGTCGGTGCGGTCGGCCAGCTCGTAGACGGCGTCGCACAGGCGGGTGTCCATGATGAAGGCGAAGCTCTGGCCCGGCCGGACGACGCTGCACTCGTCGAGGGTGACGCCGCGGACCGACCCGGTGCGCTGCAGCTCGCCGATCTCCGCGCCGCGGATGCCGTGGGCGGCCAGCCGGTCGGGCAGCATGCGCCGGCCGGTGGGCTCCTGGAGGCGGTAGCCGTAGGACTCGACGGGGTGCGACAGGCGGCGGGCGGTGAGCTGCCCCAGGACGGCGTGGTCGCCGTCGAGGGGGTGCTCGGCGATGACGTCGGTGTCGGCGAAGGCGGCGGCGTGACGCAGTCGCTGCCAGTAGGTACGTCCGGAGGCGGGGAACAGGGCCCGTACCGGGTGGCGCACCTTGTCGCGGGCGATGCGCTGGACGACGCCGGGCACGCCGAGGCAGTGGTCGCCGTGGAAGTGGGTCAGGCACAGCCAGTGCACGTCGCTCGCGCTCAGCCCGGCGTACGCCATCTGCCGCTGCGTGCCCTCGCCCGGGTCGAACAGGTAGCCCTGACCGTCCCATCGCAGAAAGTACCCATTGTGGTTACGGTGACGGGTAGGCACGGCGCTGGAGGTGCCGAGGACTACGAGCTCGCGATTTGACACGAGCGTGATGCTAGACGCTCGATGCGGCTATGTGGCGATTCCTGCCCCAAGCGACGCGGCATCAGGAATGCTCGGCGTCGACATACTGTTCCCAGCGCTGGAAACGCTCGCGGAGCTCTGTGATGTCGTCGGCCGTCAGGCCGTGGTGAGCGAGTGCTTGATCAGGGATCCGTCTGAGAGCGGATAGAGCTATCGCGAACATGGCCTTGTCGAACCCTGGATCAGCTTCGGCAGCGAGTCGGCTCAGCTCGTCCATGGTGTAACGGCCACTGCGCAGCACCGCGTCGACGTCGACGAAGTCACGGACTTCGGCCCGGCTGTAGAGGGCGGCCACCTTGTTCGCGACAGCGTCGTCCTGGTGCAGAACAGGGCCGATCTCCAAACGGACCGGTGGATGGGCGCGCCAGTCGACTGCCATTTCGACCTTCGCGGAACGCCCCACATCGTCAATGACCAAAAGGCGGGCGAAGCCGGGACCCTCCTGGGTGATCTCAGCCTTCATGCCGGCTTCTCGGTATGCCGTCAAGGCAGCGCGCACTGCGAGGTCGAAGTCTCCTCCGGCCGACGTGAAGAGATCAACATCCTCTGAACGCCGGGTGAGGAACCCGTGAGCTTGCACGGCATAACCGCCTGCGAGTGCGAAGCCGAAACGCTCGGTCGCCATCAACCCGATCTTGGTTGCCCGTACGTGCAGAGGGTCCATGGTGGCTACGCGGCCCGCACCAGATGACGGAAGCGGGCTTCCCATGTCTGCCTCGCCAGGACGGGGAGGAAAAGGCGCGGCCAGACGCGGATCAGGATTGAAGCGTTCAGGTAGGTGCGTAGGTCGTCGATGTGAGCCGCCTCACGGATGACACGCTCGTACATGAGGCCCAGTTGGGCATCGTCATCCAGGTCGTAAACCCGCTGCTCCGACCAGTCGAGGTGGGTGGGCAGCTCCACCACGCCAGCGACCGGCCCGACCAGCTCGTCGAGACGAGCTGGAACGAGATACGACCGGCGGCTTGCGTATCGAGACCGAGAATTCACACCTACAGTCTGCCCATTTCGAGACGCCTCCGCAGCTCATCACCGGCTCGTCCGTTGGTGTAACTCGAAAGAAATTTCTACCCATTGTGGTTACGGTGACGGGTAGGCACGGCGCTGGAGGTGCCGAGCACCACGAGTTCACGCGAGGACATGATGACCACAGTGGCGTTCGCCGAGGTGTCGACCCCGGTGGGGACGCTGGTGCCCGCCGTCACCGAGGAGGGGCTCGTCGCCCTCGGTTGGGGCAGGGCCATGGCGGCGCACGAGCGCCTGGGGCCCGGCCTGGCTGAGGTTCATGACCCGGATCGTACGGCCTTGGTGGTCTCCGAGCTGAACGCTTATTTCGCCGGAGAGCTCCGGGTCTTCGAGACCCCGATCGACTGGCGGCTGACCTCGGGCGCGCGGCGGGTGGTGCTCCAGGCGCTCCACCGGGTGCCCTACGGCACGGCCGTGACGTACGGGGAGCTGGCCGCGCGCAGCGGTTCGGCCGTGCCGGCCCGCGGGATCGGCTCCATCATGGGCTCCAACCCGATCCCGATCGTGGTGCCCTGCCACCGCGTGATCGCGGGCAACGGGCTGGGCGGGTTCAGCGGCGGCGAGGGCGTGGAGACGAAACGCCGGCTGCTGACCCACGAGGGCTACCTGCAGCCGATGCTGCTGGACCTCTAGCCCGCTCCGCCGGCTCGGCCGTCCCGGGGCCGAGGGTCAGCCCTCGGTGCCCTCGGCGGGGCCGTCCTCGTCGCCCAGGTCCTGGCCGGGGCCCGCGGTGGTGCCCCTGGGGCCGCCCGTGGTGCCGCCGGTGGGGCCGCTCGTGGTGCCGCCCGTCGCGTCGGCCGGGCGGTCGCGCAGGCCCTCCATCGGATCGCCCTGCTGGGGTACCTGGTGGTGCTTGCCGTGCGCCCCGAACATGTCCTTGATCTTCTCGATGATGGACATCTGATCCCCCGATCAGTGATCCCCCGGACGGTGCCGGGGGCCGTCGGTCATCCCATACCCCGACAGTTGACACACTTATCGGTGTGCGCCAGCAGCCAGTCATCGCCGTCGTCGGTCCTACGGCCGCCGGGAAGTCCGACCTCGCCGTGGACATCGCCCTGCGGTTGGGGGGCGAATGCGTCAACGCCGACTCCATGCAGCTCTACCGGGGCATGGACATCGGCACGGCCAAGCTGACCCCGGAGGAGTGGCGCGGCGTCCCCCACCATCTGCTGGACATCTGGGACGTCACGGTCACGGCGAGTGTCGCCGAGTACCAGAAGCTGGCCAGGGCGCTGCTCGACGCGCTGGCGGTGCCCGTGCTGGTCGGCGGCAGCGGCCTCTACGTGCGGGCGGCCGTCGACGACCTGGAGTTCCCCGGCACCGACCCGGCGATCAGGGCCCGTCTGGAGGCGGAGCTGGCCGAGACGGGGCCCGCGCCGCTGTACGAGCGGCTGACGCGCGAGGACCCGGTCGCCGCCGCGGCGATCCTGCCCAGCAACGGCCGTCGCATCGTGCGCGCGCTGGAGGTGATCGAGCACTCCGGCCGGCCGTTCTCGGCGACCATGCCGTCCTACGAGGGGGTCTACCCCTGCGTGCAGATCGGGCTGGAGGTGCCGAGGCCCGAGCTGGACGAGCGGATCGCCCTGCGGGTGGAGCGCATGTGGGCGGCCGGCCTGGTGGCGGAGGTGCGGGGCCTGCTCGACCGGGGGCTCGCGCGGGGCCGCACGGCGAGCCGCGCCCTCGGGTACGCCCAGGTGCTGCGCTTCCTGGAGGGGGAGTGGACGGAGGAGCAGGCGTTCGCCGAGACGGTCCGGGCCACCAGGCGCTTCGCCCGCCGCCAGGAGTCGTGGTTCCGCCGTGACCCGCGGGTCCGCTGGCTGCCGTACGACGCACCCGACCTGCTCGACCGCTCCCTGTCGCTCATCGCGGGCGGCGCCACGGCCTGAGAGCCCGCACCCACGGAATCTCGTCCGGGACACCTGTCATCCGAACGCGCCTCCCAGGCGGTAGTCATCGCCGGAGACGACGATACGGAGAAGGTGGATGGACGAAGAGTTCGCCGCATACGTGGCACACCGGCACTTACGGCTGTGCCGTATGGCCTACCTCCTCGCCCGGGACTGGGGCACGGCCGAGGACCTGGTGCAGACGGCACTGGCGAAGGCGTGGGTCGCCTGGCGGCGGATCGAGGGCAACCCCGATCCGTACGTCTATCGCATCATCGTGAACACCCACGCCTCGTGGTGGCGCCGGCGCTGGCGCCGCGAGGTCCCGGCCGAGAGCGTCCCCGAGACGGCCGACACCCGTGACCGGGCCGCCGAGGTGGACGACCGGACGGCGCTGTGGAGCGCGATCGGCACCCTCTCCCCACGCCAGCGCGCGGTGATCGTCCTGCACTACTTCGAGGGACGGACGCTCACCCAGGTCGCCGACATCGTCGGCTGCTCACTCGGAGCGGTGAAGAGCCAGCTGAGCCGGGCCCTCACCCGTCTCCGCGTCGATCCGGACATTCAGACCATGAACCTGGAGAGGGTCCAGCGATGAGGCACACCGAGAGCGACCTGCGCGACTTCCTGGCCGAGCACGCCCGGCACCGGACCGGCGGCGAGCCGTCCCCCCAACTCGACGCGATCGTACGGCGGGGCCGCCGCATGCGGCGTACCCGGCGTGCGGCGACGGCCGTGACGGCGACGGCGCTGGCCGTCACCGCCGCGGGACTGGTGAACGGCCTGGTGGCGGGGCCACCCCGGGCGCAGCATGCGGCGGTCGCGCAGCGTCCGGTGGACATGGCCCAGGTCAAGACGGGCCCGGAGCTGCCCGGGGAGTTCCACGTGGTGCTGGGGGCCGAGGAGTACGACCTCCCCCTCCTCCACTCCGAGCGGTTCGCGACGACGGGCGTCGGCCGGACGGTGACCTTCGCTCCGACCAGCTTCTCCACCGGGTACAAGGTCGTCTGTGACGATCCCCGGGCCTGGGTGGTCACGGTGCTTCCGCTCAAGGGCGGTGAGACGGGCGGTACGGCCGGGCGGTGCACGGGAAGAGGGGGCGGGCACCACGACGAGCTCTCGGCGCCCTCCGGCTGGCTGAAGGGTCCGCAGTCCCTGCAGGTCTGGGTCTTCCCGGCTGACGCTCCGGTGCGGGAGGCGGCGAAGGCTCTCACAGACTGCAGGCCGGCCCCCGAGTCCAGGTCGAAGGGCTGTGACGACGAGTCGGTCCAGGCCCGGGCGCTGATGCGCCCCAGAGTGCGCGAACGGCTGTCCGCCCTGGT
This sequence comes from Nonomuraea sp. 3-1Str, assembly GCF_031570565.1. Lineage (NCBI taxonomy): Bacteria > Bacillati > Actinomycetota > Actinomycetes > Streptosporangiales > Streptosporangiaceae > Nonomuraea > Nonomuraea sp. 3-1Str. The sequence continues at coordinate 171,346 of NZ_JALHBK010000009.1, read as the reverse complement.
CGGCGAGCGGCCGGGCAGGTGGGCGGTCGGCGTCTACGACCGGCCGGCCGGAGGCACGCCCTGACCGGGCGGCGAACCGTCGGCGGAAGCCAGGGGCGCGCGGGTCCCGCCGCGCGCCCCGGCGCGGGCCGCTGAACAGCTGGTCCCCGGGCTGGGCATAAAATTGCTCAATGCGCTTTCTCAAGGGGCACGGCACCGAGAACGACTTCGTCATCCTGCCCGATCACGACGGCGAGCTGGACCTGCCGGCTTCGCTCGTGGCGACCATCTGCGACAGGCGCGCCGGCATCGGCGCCGACGGCGTGCTCCGCGTGGTCCGGACCAAGCTCAGCCCGGAGGTGTCCGACCTGGCGGGCGAGGCCGAGTGGTTCATGGACTACCGCAACGCCGACGGCCACGCGGCCGAGATGTGCGGCAACGGCACGCGCGTCTTCGCCCGCTACCTCGTCGACGCCGGCCTGGCCGAGCCGGGCGAGTTCGCCGTCGCGACCAGGGGCGGGGTCCGGAGGGTGGCCCTCGACGTCTCCGGGGACGTGACGGTCGACATGGGCCTGCCCGTCGTGCACGGCCGCAGCGTCGCCACCGTGGCGGGCCAGGAGTTCGAGGGCCTGCACATCGACATGGGCAACCCGCACCTGGCCTGCGCCACCGGCGAGCCGGTGGTCCAGCTCGACCTCAGCCACCAGCCGGCCTTCGACACGTCGATCTTCCCCGGCGGCGTCAACATCGAGCTGTTCAACCCGGTGGGCCCGGCGCGCGCGGTCATGCGCGTGTACGAGCGCGGCTCGGCCGAGACCCGCTCGTGCGGCACCGGCGCGGTCGCGACGGCCGTGGCGGCGGCGGCGCTGAGCGGCGACATCACCGGCACCTGGACCGTCGAGGTGCCGGGCGGCACGCTGACCGTCACGCTGGGCGTCGAGACGAGCTACCTGGCGGGCCCGGCGGTCATCGTCGCGGCGGGGGAGCTGATGCTTGCAGAATGATGTTCTCCTGAGGGATGCTCGGTTCACTTTTCGAACCGAGAGGGGTGGACCATGGCGGATCCACGTACCACCGCGCGGCTGGTGAAGGGACCCATCGGTCAGTACGGCGGCGGCTTCATGGTCTCGCGCGAGGCCAAGGCGCTGTGCGAGAAGCTCGGCCTGGGCGCCCGCGAGCTGTACTTCCGGGGCCGCTGCGGGGTGCTCGGCGAGTGCGCTGCCGACGTCGTCGCCTCGGTCGCCGTGTTCTTCCCGCGCGCCCACGTCGAGGAGAGCTGGAACGGCGGGCGCCGGCTGCCCGTCGGCGAGGCCGTCGCGCTCTACGCCGGCGCGTGCCACGCCTGGGGGCGGCGCCGGCTCGGCGACCACGACGGCTGCGGCCGGATCGCCGAGCTGCTCGAACGGGTCGTCGAGCACGCCCCCGCGCCCGGGGCGCCGCTGTTCGCCGGATGGCGGGCCGTACCCCTGCCGGACGATCCGCCCGCGCGGGCGGCGCACCTCATGCACGTCGTCCGCGAGCTGCGCGGCGGCCTGCACGCCAACGCGGTGATCGCGGCGGGCATGGACCCCCTCGACGCGATGCTCGCCGCCGGGCACGACGGATCCCCGTTCGGCCAGGTGACCGGTGAGGCGATGGCCGCGTTCTTCCAGTGGCCGGAGCCGTATCCGCAGCCGGGGCCGGAGCTCGTCGCGCGCCGAGCGGCCGTGGAGGACACGACGGACGATCTCCTGGCACCGGTTTTTTCCGTGCTGAACAGTGACGAATCGGACGAGCTCATCGAGCTTCTGCGTTTTGGGCAGGCTCGTTGACCTGGCAGACTGGCTTGCCATGGACGTGGACATCTGGGCCTGGGTCGGCGATACCCAGCAGCAGCTTTCTGAGGCGGGCAACGTGGGCCTCGCCATGGCGCTGGGAGACCTCCCCGCACAGGCCTACGAGGGCCGGTACCCGCAGCTCGACGTCATGGCTCCGGCCATCGCGCAGCAGGCGGAGACCCTGGAGTTGCCCTGGCTGGAGTTCTACGCCCGCTACTGGCACCTGATCGGCCGCGTGGGCGACCGCGCCCAGGGCGCGGTCGCGGTCGGCGACGCCGAGCAGCTTCTCGCGTTCGCCGAGCGCGAAGACGTCCGCGACTGTCCGGCGGCCCCGGCGGCCGTCGAGGCACTCGCGCTCGCCTGGGCCAACGCCGACGGCCCGGGCTACGCGCCCCAGCGCCTGGAGAGGCTCGGCGCGGCCATCGAGGCCGCCGACCCGGCCGGCCCGGTCTACACCGGGCTGGTCACGCAGTACGTCTCGGCCCTCACCGACGCGGGCCGGGCGGACGAGGCCGTCTCCTACGCCGAGGCCGCCGTCGAGCGGCTGAGCGCCGCCGGCCGCCAGGCGACCTGGGAGCTGGGCGCGGAGAGCGCCCGCGCGCTGCTCGCCGCCGGCCGCGCCGAGGACGCGCTGAACGCGCTCCAGGCCGCCGCCGACTTCCAGGCCGACGACCCGGTGGCCAAGCCCCACCGCGACGGTGTGCGCCGCGCGCTCATCCTGGCCACGCTGGGTCGCGTCGCCGAGGCCGTCGACGCGCTGCCCGACCTCGACGTGGTGGGCGAGCACCCGGGCGACTGGGTCGAGTGGACCCGCGCCGTCAGCCTGCTGGCCGGCTCCTCCCAGATCACCAACACCTGGCAGCTCGGCCGGGTGATCCGCCAGTGGATCGACTACTTCGGCATGATGGGCGGCTACCGCTCCCGCGTCGAGCTGGCCCTGATCGCCGGTGACCTGGCCATCGCCCGGCAGGGCGTGTGGCAGGCCCGGCTGCTGGCCGGCCTCGCCGAGTCCGGCACGGTCGAGCTGCGCGACAGCACCGGCCTGGCCGAGCGGATCGCGGCCCTGCGCGCCGCCGCCGACGCGACCCCCGAGCCGCCCGCGCCGGGCCCCGTCGCCGAGCGCGTCGCCTACTTCGACGCCGCCGACGGCCACAACGCCGACCCCGAGCGCTGGGCCGGCTGGCTCTCGCCGCTGTCCGGCCAGGACCTCGAGACCACCCGCCGGCACGCCACCACGCTCGGCTACCTCGGCTACCCCGCCACGGGCGCCGACATCTACTGGAAGCTGCTCGTCGACGAGGGCGACGTCGCGACCGCCGACGCCGACGACATCGCCTACCTGACCACGCTGCTCGTCGAGGCCCGCCAGGACGAGCGGCTGGAGCAGATGGCCGCGATGCTCCCGCACGACCAGCAGCAGCTCACGCTGGCCCGCCTGCACATGGCCCGCGAGCGCTGGCCGGAGGCGCTGGAGGCCGCCGAGCACGCCGTCGCGGCCGGCTCGGGCATCGAGGGCCGCCGGATCGTCGCCGCCGCCGCCCAGCAGCTCGACGACAACGCCAAGGGCGCCCAGGCGCTGCTCGCCATCCTCGACGAGCTCACCGAGGAGGACACCTGGCGCATGGTCGTCATGGCCACCTCCGCCGAGGACTGGGACACCGTCCGCAAGGGCGCGGCCAAGATCGGCATGCCGATCAAGACGACCACGGGGCCGATCGAGGAGGAGATGGGCCTCATCCGGGTCATCCTCCCCGCGCCCGACGGCGGCCAGCGCCAGGTGCTGTCCATCCGCACCGGCCCGGCCACCGCCCGGCTCGCCCTGCCGCAGCCGCGCGGCATGGACTACAACGCGGGCGACCTCGTGGTGTTCGACCCGCAGCTGCTGGAGCCGGTCCCGGACGACCCCCAGGAGGCGCAGAACTTCGTGCCCCCGTTCGCGGCGGTGCGCATCCTGCGGCCCGGCGGCTACACCAGCTACTTCTTCGACGGCGCCGCGCCGAGCGAGGAGGACTGGGCGGAGTTCACCGAGGTCATGGCCGAGCGCGGCTGGCCGATGTGGGTCTACAGCGACGACAACTACACGATCACCCACCCCACCAGCGGCGAGCCGCTGCCCGGCGTCTTCGGCTGGGTGGCGGTCCCGCCCGGTGTGTCGGCGGTCGAGGTCGACGCCCTGCTCGACGACGCCACCGAGCGCTGGTCGCACCCGCTGGCCTGGCTCGACCTGGCGCGCGAGGTCGACGTCGAGGTGGAGCGGCACGAGCGCATCGTGAAGGAGTACGGCCTCTAGCCGAGGTCACGCGGACTCGGGCGCCCGCGCACGGGCGCCCGGGTCGTGGTCGCGGTCGGGTGGTCCGGTGAGGGTGATCCGCCGGGGCGTGCGAATGGATCACCTGGTAACTTGCGCTCCGGATCGGAGAACGGCCCGCGACGCGCCCCGGGCCCTCTCCGATGCCGTGAGACCTCGCGCGGGGGGCACTGCCCGCGCGACAGACGTGGAGGGGACGATGCAGGACATCGACAGGCTGGCCGCGGTCATCCGGGACGAGCGCCCGTGGGGCGGCTTCGAGCGGTTCACGCTCAACGAGCCGTCCACCGTGAAGATCATCGAAGTCCTGCCCGGGGAGCGGCTCAGCCTCCAGCGGCACGAGCACCGCGACGAGCTGTGGGTGGCGCTCGACCCGGGCAGCGTGTTCGAGGTCGACGGCAAGCGCCTGGAGCCCGAGGTGGGCGAGCGCATCCTGATCCGGCGCGGCCAGACCCACCGGCTGAGCTCGTCCGGCCCGGCCACGCGCATTCTGGAGATCGCGTTCGGCCACTTCGACGAGGACGACATCGAGCGACTTGAGGACTCCTACGGCCGCTCCTGACGGCCCGCAGCGGCCGGCGGCCTTGTTCGCGAGCCATCGTCGCCGGCTGATCCGGCGCTTGCTGCGTAATAAGAACCCAGAGGACGCATGGTGGGCCGGCCGCGTCTGATGATCCACGGATCCGGCATCGTCGGCTGTGCCCTGGCCGACGAGCTCACCGAACGCGGCCGGACCGGCGTCACCGTCGTCGAGCAGGGCCCGCTCCACGCCCCCGGGGGCTCCGGCTCCCACGCCCCCGGCCCGGTCTTCCGGACCGACCCGTCGAAGGCCATGACGGAGTTCGCCGCGTACACGGTCCGCGAGTACGGCGGGCTGACCCTCGGCGGGCGGCCCTGCTTCGACCGGGTCGGCGGACCGGACGTGGCCACCACCCCCGAGCGCCGGGCCGAGGCGTGAGGGGTTCAGGCCGAGCTGGCCGACCCGGCGCGGTCCGCGCGGCTGTGGCCGTCGCTCGGCGCGGGCCGGGTCCTGGGCGGTCTCCACGTGCCGGGCGACGAGCCGGCGGCGGTGGCGTGCGCTGAGGCGCGGGCACGGCGCGCGGCCGACGGGGGCGCGAGGTTCCTGGCAGCCTCCGACGGCTTCCGGCCGGCGGCCGAGGCTCCGGGCCCGGACGGGTCCCGGGTGGCGGAGGCGGTGCGGGTGACGCGTTCGGCAGGCGTGGCCGAGGCCGTGGCGGAGCCGCTCGCGGCGGGTCGTCCCGGTGTCGACCCGCACGAGTGTGAGCTCGATCGCTTCGAGAAGGTCCAGCTCGCCCCGGTCTTCGGCGAAGAGCGCGGCCGGCGGAACTTCGTCGAGGTCTACGACGTCCTCCACCCTGTCCAGGGTATGGATTCGCCCCGGCCATGGCGAACCGCCCCCTGCCTCTCCCGCCGGCGCGAGCTGGGGGGTTCTTTCTGCAGCCGTCCGGGCGGGAGCGGCCCGCGCCCGCCCGCACGGCTGACGGGCACGGGGCGGACGTGCCGGTCCGCGCCTCGTACGCCGCGCACCTGGCGGAACGGCTCCTTAATGCCATGGCGGGATACTTGGGCAATTAGGGGTAATTGCTATACCTAGGCTTTACACAATTCTGAAGTCTGGGGTGGGGACGTGCGGGTGCGTGCGGGTTTGGTCGGAATGGCCGCAGTGGTGGCACTTGCCGGATGTGGTGGGTTATCGGCCCGGACGGGGGCGGACACCTCGTCGTCCACGTCCTCGAAGTCCGACAAGGCGGACGTCGGCGAGGCGCGGAAGAAGCTCGGCAAGCTGGAGGTCAAGGGGCGGGCTCCGCGGACCGGGTTCGAGCGGGAGAAGTTCGGCCCCGCGTGGTCGGATGTGGACCACAACGGCTGCGACACCCGCAACGACATCCTGAAGCGGGACCTGCGCGAGGAGAAGTTCAAGGCCGGAACGCACGACTGCATCGTGCTCAGCGGCGTCCTGGACGACCCGTACAGCGGGAAGACCATCACCTTCAAGCGCGGCCAGGACACCAGCACCGCGGTGCAGATCGACCACCTGGTGCCGCTCTCCGACGCCTGGCAGAAGGGCGCCCAGCAGTGGACGGCCGCCAAGCGCAAGGAGTTCGCCAACGACCCGCTCAACCTGCTCGCGGTCGACGGCCCGCTGAACAACCAGAAGAGCGACTCCGACGCCGCCACCTGGCTGCCCCCGCGCAAGGCGTACCGGTGCGCCTACATCGCCCGTCAGATCGACGTGAAGGCGAAGTACGGCGTGTGGGTGACCTCGGGCGAGAAGGACGCCATGCAGGGCATCCTGTCGTCCTGCTGAGGGTCCCCGGCAGGGATCAGGCCGTCTCCTCCCCGGCGTCCGCCGGGGCGCGGAGCTCGGCCAGGTCCACGAGTTCCTGGAGCTGGTCGAGCTGGTAGTAGCCCATGCCGAGGGCGTGGCCGTGCCGGGTGACCCGGTACCAGATCTCGCCGGGCCTGGCCGCCGGCTCGATCATGCGCGCGAACAGCCAGTGGACCGTGTCCACACGCAGTTCCACGGGCTCCACACGGAGCCCGTCCGGTCCCACGAGGTACGGCGCCATCTCCCCGGTGTACCTCGCGGGCGCCGGGTGAGGCCAGCCTCACCCGGTCATCGAAGCTCCGAGGCGATCCGGAGCCCGGCCGCCCGCCAGCGGAGCGGGCGGCCGTCGGAGATCAGCCGCAGTGCTCGAAGGGGCTGTTGTAGGTGGCCGTTCCGGCCTTACCGCCCCACTTGACGCACTTGCCGGCCGCGCTGGCGCGCACCGGGCCCGCGTAGTAGGTGAAGCTGCCGCTGTCGGTGGCGCGGGTCTTACCCTGCACCTCCAGGTAGGCGCTGGCGGCGGTCTTCGTGCCGAGCGAGGTCTTCTTGATCGTCGCCACGCAGTTCGACTTGCTGCTGCTGTTGTACGTCAGGTAGACGGTTCCGGCCGTGCCGAGCGCGGCCGAGTCGATCACCTTGTAGCCGCTGCCGCACACGGACGCCGCGGTGTGCGGGTTGCCGGGGGTGCTGCCGCCTCCGCCGCAGTTCTTGGAGGTCAGCGTCTGGTTCGGGTAGCCGAAGGTGACCCCGTTGAAGACGGCCTTGCGGATGTTGGAGGGGTAGGACGTGCCGTTGCGGATCTCGAAGTGCAGGTGCGGGCTGATGTTGTTGCCCGGCTTGCTGGTCTTGCCGAGGGTCCCGATCTTCTGGCCCTGGGAGACCCGGGCGCCCGCGGAGACGGCACGCGAGTTCAGGTGCGCGTAGAAGGACGTGTATCCGCCCCCGTGGTCGATCTTGACGAGGTTGCCGTAGCCGTTGGTCGAGCCCTGGTGGGCCGAGATGACCACGGTGCCCGCCGCCGCGGCCACGACGGTGTCACCGAGGTCGGCGTCCGCCGTGCTGCCCCGGTTCCAGTCGATCTCATACGACCTGTGGGCGCTGCTGTTGCTGGAGTTGCCGGTCCACGACTGGCCGCAGGGGAAGGGCATCTGGAAGTTCGGCGCCGCCAGGGTCGAGGCGAGCGGGACGTTCACCTCGTTCGCCGGGTCGCCGCCCTCGCCCTCGTCCTCCGCGGGGGACGTCGTCGTGGGAGTGGCGCTGGGAGTGGGCGTGGCGACCGCCGTCTTCGGCGCGAAGGTCGTGCTGGCCGACGCGGCCTGGCCCGATGCAAGGCCGACTAACAGGGCGAAGCCCAGCGTGAGCATCCCTCTAGATCTCATGCGAATTCCTTCCACGGGTGCCGGGGACGAGTCCCAGGTGGCACCCGAGCTCTGTTGGCTCTGTCGAAACGCGCTTGCTGAAGATCTAGATTGCGAGTCGCGTGTACAGAGAACATCCAGAAATCCGCATAACGCCCGGCGCGGCGAGGTCAGGACTCCGCGCCGAGCGCCGCCTTCGTCAGCTCGGCCTGCCGCCTGATCTGGCCTAACACGACCGGGTTGACGCCCTTCTCCTCGAAGATCGTCACCATCCGGTCCATCACGGCGCCGGCCCGGTCCAGGTCGCCCTGCCGCGCCTCGGCCCTGGCCAGCCGCCGCATCACCATGTTGAGCGTGATGTTGTCGATGAGCCCGCCGGACGCGGCCGCGCGGGCCACCGCCGACAGCTGCCGCACGCCCTGCTCCGGGTCCGGGGGCCGCACCCGCAGCCGCTTGCCCGCCGTGATCGTCTTGAACTCCCGCTCGGCGTTGAGCCCCTTGACCATCCGGGCGTACACGGTCAGGGGGTGCGTGCCGTACCGGTCGATCAGCTCGTCCAGCGCCTCGTTGCCGGCGCGCAGCGCCGGCGAGTCGGAGCCGAGCAGCGAGAACAGCTTGCCCTGCTCCTCGCCGAGCATCAGCTCGGCGACCCGGTGGTCCTCGGCGCCGGCCGGGTAACGCACCCGCACCAGGCAGGGGCCGGAGACGATGCGCGAGCCGTCGGCGCCGATGTACTGGCCGCGCACCCGGTACTCACCCGGCTGCTGGAAGTAGTGCCCGTCACGGCCGTGCCCGATGTAGGCGCTGCGGTACAGGGCCGGGCTGCCCGCGTCGAGCCGTACCTCGGTGGAGTGGTCCACGCAGTGGCGCATCATCGGCCGGTACAGGAGGGTGCGGCCGCTCGGCTGCGTGACGCAGATCTGCGTGAACTCCGTGTCGGGATGCAGGTGGCCGTGGGTGGTGCGCGGCTCGCCCGTGACGGACAGCTTCAGCTCCACCACCACCGGCTCGCCGAAGCCGAACCCCTCCTTGGCCCGCACCTCCAGCCGCAGCCCGGACAGGTCCTCCACCGGCTGCTCGAACGGCGCGATCTCGGCCGCTCCGGTGCCGAAGGCGTTGGCGCCCATGGCCACGTCCCGGTAGAAGCCGTGGCGCAGGTGCACCAGCTCGGCGTCGGTGAACTGGAACGGGAACGCCGCCCAGTAGCCGGCCTCGCCGCCGGGGCGGTAGTTCTGGACGTAGTTCATCCAGGACAGGTCGCCGAAGCCGCCGTCGGGGCCGAGCGGCTGCGGCGGGTTGCCCAGGTTCTTCTGCCAGGAGTGCAGCAGGTTGAACGCGTGCCCGAGCTCGTGGACGTACGTGCGCAGCTGCGCCCGCTGGGCCTGCGGCGTGTCGCCCCTGATCGCGTCGTAGAAGACGGCGGAGCCCTGCCGCTGGTGGGCGTCGTTGTAGTCGAACATGATGCCCCGGTAGCCGCCCACGTGCCGGCCGGCCACCAGCAGCCACACCCGCCAGGCCACCGTGTCGGCGAACTGGCTGAACTGCTGCGTCATCGCGTGGTGCAGCTCGGCGTCGTCCCAGACCAGGTCGGCGCCGGCGCCGTCGGCGGGGATGACGCCCGGCTCGGCCACGGTCAGCCCGATGCCGGCCTCGGCGTAGGCGGCGGCCACGCTCAGCTCGCGCGGCGCGCAGCCGGCCGGGGCGGGCAGGGCCGCGGTGTGGTAGCCGGCGAACGGCACCGTCCCGGCGACCGAGTCCACCTCCAGCAGCACCTGCCGGAAGTGCGCGGAGGCGAACGCCACGGGGTAGACCCGGCCGGCGACCTCGGCCGTGCCGGAGCCGCCGGTGAGCGTGACCGTCACGTCCCTGGCGGGCGTGTCGAACGTGAACGCGCCCCGCCCGGCGATGCGCGCCTCGTCGCCCTCCGCGCGCACCGTGGGGGAGTGCACCACGAACGAGCCGGCGTACGTGGTGGTCGAGCCGGCCACGGAGAACAGGTCCCCGCTCACCCGGCCGGTGGGCCGCGCCCCGTCCACGTCGATCCGGAGCTCCAGTCGCGATCCGCCGTCCTGACCCTGGTACAGCCCGCTGATCATGGCAGCTCCCTGGCGTCCGATGGGGGTACACCGGGGACACTTCTCCCGGCGGGGGCCGCTGTCAACGACCTCCGCGCGACTCGCCGGGACGGGTCAGCGGGCCCCGCGGACCTTCAGCGCGCCCAGCAGCTCCTCCGAGGCCCGGGTGATCTCCTCCACGGCACGCTCGAACGCCTCCGCGTTGTGCGGGGCGGGCGACCGGAACCCGGAGATCTTGCGGACGTACTGGAGCGCCGCGGCCCGCACGTCGTCCTCGGTCACGTCATCGGTGTACGGCGGGCGCAGCGTCTTGATGCTTCGGCACATGCCTCAACCGTATTGAAGCGCTCCTCCGGAGGAAACCGGGGATTCCCGCGCCACCGGCGCAGCACGACAGCCGGCGCGCTGTCACCTGCCCGTCGTGACCGGGGCCAGTTCGGTCCCGAACGCGCGCGCGATGGTCCGCAGGCCCTCGGCCAGCTCCTCCCGGTCCACCGCGTCGATCCGCTCGGCCGGCCCGGACACCGACATCGCGGCCACCACGCGCTCGCCGTCGCTCACGGGCACGGCCAGGCAGTGCACGCCCAGCTCCTCCTCGCCCAGGTCCATCGCGTAGCCGGCCGCCCGGACCCGCTCCAGCTCGGCCAGCATGGCGGCGGCCTCGGTGATCGTGTTCGGCGTGCGGCGCGGCATGCCGGTGCGCTCCAGCAGCGTCACCGCCTCCTCCGCGCCGCGTCCCGCCAGCAGCACCTTGCCCACGGCCGTGCTGTGCGGCAGCACCCTCCTGCCCACCTCGGCGAACATCCGCAGCCGCCGCGGCGACGGCACCTGCGCCACGTACACGACGAAGTCGCCCTCCAGCACGGCCAGGTTCGCCGTCTCGCCGGACAGCTCCACCATCCGCGCGAGGTGGGGCCGCGCCCACTCGCCCACCATGCCCTCGGCCACCCCGCCGAGCCGCACCAGCCCCGCGCCGAGCGCGTAGCGGCGGTCGGACTCCTGGCGCACGTAGCCGCGCGCCAGCAGGGTGCGCAGCAGCCGGTGGATGGTCCCGTACGGCAGCCCGGTCTTCGCGGCGATCTCCGACAGACCGGCCGCGCCGCCGTGCTCGGCCAGGGTCTCCAGCACGTCCAGCGCCCGATCGATCGACTGCACGCTCACGCGCCCGCCCCCTCGTTCCCCGTCTCGTCCCGGATCACAGGGACACCCCGCGCAGCGAGGCGTCCAGCACCTCGGCCGTGTGCGCCACCCGGATCGTGGCGCCGGCCCGGCGCATTGCCGCGGCGATCTGCATCGTGCAGCCGGGGTTGGCCGACACCAGCAGCTCCGCGCCGGTCGAGGCGACCCCCTTGGCCTTGCGGTCGCCGAGGTCGCGGGCGGCCTCGGGCTGGAAGATGTTGTACGTGCCGGCCGAGCCGCAGCAGATGGCCGACTCGGGCACCTCGCGCAGCTCCAGCCCCGGGATGCCGGCCAGCAGAGCCCGCGGCTGGACCCGTACGCCCTGCGCGTGGGCCAGGTGGCAGGCGTCGTGGTAGGCCGCGACGACCGGCAGCGGATGCCGGGGCGCCACCGGCCCCAGCTCGGCCAGGAACTCCGACAGGTCGCGCACCCGGAAAGGCGGCTCCGTGCCGAGCAGCTCGCCGTACTCCTTCATCGACGAGCCGCATCCGGCCGCGTTGACCACCACCGTGTCCACGCCGGCCCGTTCGAAAACGCGGACCGTGCGGCGGGCCAGCCGCCTGGCCTGGTCGTCGCGGCCGGAGTGGACGCTGAGCGCGCCGCAGCAGCCCTGGCCCGCCGGGACGACCACGTCGCAGCCCTCCAGCGCCAGCACCCGCGCGGTGGCCGCGTTCACCTGCGGGAAGAACTCCCGCTGCACGCAGCCGGTGAGCATGCCCACGACGGCCCGGCGCGGCCCCCTGGCGCGGACCAGGCGCGGCAGGCGCTGCCGCCGCTCCACGCGGGGCGTGAGCGCGGCCATCGCCCCCAGGCCGGGATGCACCCGCTCCAGGAACGGCGCCAGCCGCCGCGTCAGCCCCGTCAGCGGCCTGGTCAGCCCGAGCCGCCGCGGGTAGGGGAACAGGCTGAACACCAGGCCGCGCACGGCCCGCTCACGCGGCTCCCGGACGTGGACGCGCTCCACCTCGGCCCGCGTCTGCTCGATCAGCCGGTCGTAGCGCACCCCGGACGGGCAGGCGGTGACGCAGGCCATGCAGCCCAGGCACGCGTCGAAGTGCCCGGCCATCTCGGGCGTCACAGGAGTGCCCTCGACGTGCTGGCTCATCAGGTGGATGCGGCCGCGCGGGGAATCCATCTCCTCGCCCCACAGCACGTACGTGGGGCACGTGGGCAGGCAGAACCCGCAGTGCACGCAGTCGTCGATCAGCTCCGGGTCCATGTCAGATCCCTCCCGCGAACCGTCCCGGAGACAGCCTCCGCCCGGGATCGAACTGGTCCTTGCCCCGCCGCATCAGCGGCAGCGCGGCGACCGGGCCCCACCGGTCCACGCCCTCGTACGGCGAGGCGAGCACGACGACGGCGTGCGCCCGCTCCCGCAGCGCGGCCACGGCGGCGGCCAGCCGCTCCCCGGTGGCGTCTCCCGCCGGGGCCAGACGCAGGCGGCCGGACACCGGCGAGCCGCGCAGCCGCAGCCCGTGCTCGCCCGCCGCCTCCAGCACCCCGTCGAGCGCGGCCGGCACGAAGCGGGCCTCCAGCAGGACCTCGTCATGCGGCGGCGGCGCGCCCCACCACGAAGGCGCCCGCTCCGTCACCTCGCCGGCCCCCACCGCCTCGCGCAGCGCCCTGGCCCGCGGCTCGGCCGCCGTGCCCTCCACCAGCGCGGCCAGCGTCACCGGGGCCGCCCCGCCGGGCCGGTCGAGCTCCACCGCGACCGGCTCCGCCTGGGAGGCCGCCAGCAGCGCGGCCGTCTCGCGCGGGCGCTCCACCCCGTCCACCACCAGCCAGCGCCGGTCGGGGGGCAGCGGGTGCAGCCGGAACGTGGCCTCGGCGATCACGCCCAGCGTGCCGTACGAGCCGGTGAACAGCTTGCCCAGGTCGTAGCCCGCGACGTTCTTGACGACCTTGCCGCCCGAGCGGGCCACGGTGCCGTCGGCCAGCACGACCGTGACGCCGATGAGCAGGTCGCGCGGCGTCCCGTACCGGAAGGCGCGCGGCCCGTACGCCGCGGTGGCCAGCGTGCCGCCCACGGTGGCGTCCGGGGGCGCGTCCAGCGCCAGCTCCTGCCCCTCGGCCGCGAGCACGCCGGCCAGGGCGCCCATCGTCACCCCGGCCTGGGCGCGCACGACCAGGTCGCCCGCCGCGTGCTCCAGCACCTCGTTCAGGCAGCACAGGTCGAGCAGCACGTCGCAGCGCTCGGGCGGCGCGCCCCAGTGCAGCTTCGTGCCGCCGCCCACCGGCGTGAGCGCGAGATCCTGCTCGGCGCAGGCCCGCAGCACGGCCGAGACCTCCCCGACCGTCTCCGGCAGCACCACCCAGCGCGGCCTCACCCCGGCCACCGCGTCGCCGGCCACGGCGTCCCTGACCGTCACGCCGGTCTTCTCCAGCAGCTCGCGCGACATCAGAAGTGCTCCGCCTCCCCGGACTCGACCAGCGGGTGCACGCCCTTGCGAACGCCCGGCACCTCGCCGCACAGCCGCGGCGTCGGGAACACCTTGCCCGGGTTGGACAGGCCCCTCGGGTCGAAGGCGCACCGGACGAGCTGCATGGTGTCGAGATCGTCGCCGGAGAACATCTTCGGCATGTAGCGGGCCTTGTCCACCCCTACGCCGTGCTCGCCGGTGATCGACCCCCCGTGCTCGATGCACAGGTCGAGGATCGCCCCGGACACCACCTCGGCCCGCTCGCCCGCGCCCGGCTCGGCGTCGTCGAACAGCACGAGCGGGTGCAGGTTGCCGTCGCCGGCGTGGAAGACGTTGGCCACCCTGATGCGGTGCTCCGCCGACAGCCGGTCGATGGCGGCCAGCACGCGCGGCAGCGAGGTGCGCGGCACCACGCCGTCCTGCACGATGTAGGCGGGGCTGATGCGCCCCACCGCCGCGAACGCCGACCTGCGGCCCTTCCAGATCGCCGCCCGCTCGGCCGGATCGGCCGCCACGCGCGTCTCGAACGCGCCCGAGCACAGCTCCCGCAGCGCGGCGAACTGCGCCGCCACCTCGTCCTCGGGCCCGTCGAGCTCCACGATCAGCACCGCTCCGGCGCCGCGCGGGTAGGAGCAGGCCACGGCCGCCTCGGCGGCCTCGATGGACAGCGCGTCCATCATCTCGATCGCCGCCGGCACGATGCCCGCGCCGATGATCGCGGACACGGCCCGGCCGCCCTCCTCGATGCTCCGGAACGCCGCCAGCACCGTGGTCACCGCCTCGGGGGCGCGGCTCAGCCGTACCGTGACCTTGGTGGCGACGCCCAGCGTGCCCTCCGAGCCGACGAACGCGCCCAGCAGGTCGTAGCCGGGGTCCATGCGGTCGAGCCGGACCAGGTCGCCGTCGGGGGTGACGATCTCGCACGCCTCGACGTGGTTGACGGTGAAGCCGTACTTCAGGCAGTGGGCGCCGCCGGAGTTCTCCGCCACGTTGCCGCCGATGGAGCAGACCTGCTGGCTGGACGGGTCGGGGGCGTAGTAGTAGCCCCGGTCGCGCACGGCCTCGGTGATGGCGAGGTTCGTGACGCCCGGCTCCACCACGGCCCGCCGGTTCGGCAGGTCGATCTCCAGGACGCGGCGCATCTTCGAGGTGACGATGAGCACGCCGTCCTCGCGCGGCAGCGCGCCGCCCGACAGCCCGGTGCCGGAGCCCCGGGCCACGAACGGCACACCGTGCTCGTTGCACAGCCGCACCACCAGCGCCACCTGCTCGGCGGTCTCCGGCAGCGCGACCACGCCCGGGACGGCCCGGTGGTAGGTCAGGCCGTCGCACTCGTACGTGCGCAGCCGTACCGGATCGGTGATCACCGAGTCGGCGGGCAGGGCCGAGCGCAGGGCGGCCGTCAGGGGAGCGATGGCGGGGGACGGGCTCGGTGTCATACGGCTCCTTCTACGGCATGCGCGCGTACGCGGGAAGCGTGAGGAACTCGGCGAACTCGTCGTCCAGGGCGACCTCCTTGAACAGCGCCGTGGCCTGAGCGTACAGCTCCTCGTCGTGGCCGGGCTCGGCGGAGATGCGCTCCAGCTCCTCGCCGATGATGCGCTCGACCAGCTCCTTGGTCACCTGCGCGCCCGTGTCGGCGAGCGTGATGTCGTTGTGGATCCACTGCCAGATCTGCGAGCGGGAGATCTCGGCGGTGGCCGCGTCCTCCATGAGGTTGTGGATCGCCACCGCGCCCAGCCCGCCCATCCAGGCGGCCAGGTAGCGCAGCGCCACGTCCACGTTGTTGCGCAGGCCCGCCTCGGTGATGTCGCCGGGCGTCTTCGCCACCGACAGCAGGTCGGCGGCCGAGACGCTGACGTCCTCGCGCTTCCTGTCGATCTGGTGGGGCCGCTCGCCGAGGACCCCGTCGAACACCTCGCGGCAGACCGGCACCAGGTCCGGGTGCGCCACCCACGAGCCGTCGAAGCCGTCGCCCGACTCGCGCGTCTTGTCGGCGCGGACCTTCTCCAGCGCCACCGCGTTGACCTCGGGGTCGCGGCGCGACGGGATGAACGCCGCCATGCCGCCGATCGCGTGCGCCCCCCGCTTGTGGCAGGTGCGCACCAGCAGCTCGGTGTACGCGCGCATGAACGGCGCCGTCATCGTGACCGCGTTGCGCTCGGGCAGCAGGAACTCCCGGCCCCGGGTGCGGAACTTCTTGATGACGCTGAACAGGTAGTCCCAGCGGCCCGCGTTCAGCCCCGCCGAGTGCTCGCGCAGCTCGTACAGGATCTCCTCCATCTCGAACGCCGCCGGGTACGTCTCGATGAGCACGGTCGCCCGGATCGTCCCCTGGGGGATGCCGAGCAGTTCCTGCGCGTGGACGAACACGTCGTTCCAGAGCCGCGCCTCCAGGTGCGACTCCATCTTGGGCAGGTAGAAGTACGGGCCCTTGCCCTTGTCGAGCTGCCGCTGCGCGCAGTGGAAGAAGTAGAGGCCGAAGTCGAACAGCGACGCCGAGACGGGCCGGCCGTCCACCTTGGCGTGCTTCTCGTCCAGGTGCCAGCCGCGCGGGCGCACGACGATGGTGGCCAGCTCGGCGTCCGGCCCGAGCGCGTACGTCTTGCCGCCGGACTCGAAGTCGATGGTCCGGTCGAGCGCGTCGCGCAGGTTGAGCTGGCCGCCGACGCAGTTGGCCCAGAGCGGGGAGTTGGCGTCCTCGAAGTCGGCCAGCCAGACCTTGGCTCCGGAGTTGAGCGCGTTGATGGTCATCTTGCGGTCGACCGGGCCGGTGATCTCGACCCTGCGGTCCTCCAGGCCCGGCGCCGGCGGGGCGACGCTCCACTCCTCCTCCCTGACCGTCCTCGTTCCGGGCAGGAAGTCGAGGGTGCCGCCGGCCGACAGCTCCTCCTGCTTCGCCTGCCGGGCCTCCAGCAGCTCCAGCCGGCGGGGGCCGAACTCCTTCTGGAGCGCCGCCACGAAGCCGAGCGCCTCCGGCGTGAGGATCTCGTCGAACCGGTCGAGGATCGGGCCGTTGATCTCCATATCGCTCCTTTTCCATATATCGGAAATCGTGTTCTGGATTATGGAAGCGAAGCTACTTCATGCCCGCTCCAGGGTCAAAGGTGGGGGTACCCCCGGGGCCTCTTAGGGGGCATCCCCGATGCCGCGAGCCCCGCCGCGGGGGAGGATCCAGGCATGAAGAAGATCGTGATCGCGGGCGGACTGCTCGCCTCGGTGGCGCTGCTGACGGGCTGCGGGCTCCAGAGCCTGGCCGGCCCCACCAATCAGGACACCGTCGACTACCAGGTCACGGACAAGGTGGCCCGCCTCCAGGTGAAGAGCGGGGCGGGCGACGTCGCGGTCACCGAGTACGACGGGGCCGCCGTACGCGTCACCGAGACCATCCAGTGGCGCGACAACAGGCCCAAGACGGAGCACAAGGTCGAGGGCGACACGCTGATGCTCAGTTACACCTGCGACAACGGGCTCAAGAGCTGGGGCGACTGCGACGTCAACTACAAGGTCGAAGTCCCGAAGGGCCTCGCCGTCACCGTGAAGAACGGCTCCGGCGACATCACGCTCCGCTCGCTCACCGGGCCGATGGAGGTCTCGACCGGCTCGGGTGACGTGGACGGCACCGGTCTCGGCGTCAAGTCCACCATCGCCGAGGCGGGCTCGGGCAACATCGAGCTCAAGTACGTGACGGCGCCCGACAGCCTGCAGGCCGACGCCGGCTCGGGTGACATCGGGCTGCGCATCCCCGACGGCTCGTACGCCGTGACCACCAAGGTCGGCTCGGGCGACGAGAACATCACCGTCAAGGACGACGACGCCTCGCCGCACAAGCTCACGCTGCAGGCCGGGTCGGGCGACATCACGGTGTCCCCCTCGTAGCGCAGGTCACCCGTGTTGCCCCGATAACAAGGTGCTCGCGACGGGGATGTCGTGCCACCATCGGGGAAGACACCACGGTGTCCAGACGTTGCCTATTAGAGATGACACGAATGCACGAATACTCCGCGCTCGACGAGTTCGAGACCGGCGAGATGGACCTAGAGGAGCGCCAGGCGCTGCGCCGCGTGGCCGGCCTCTCCACCGAGCTCCAGGATGTCTCCGAGGTCGAATACCGGCAGCTGCGGCTCGAGCGGGTCGTCCTCGTCGGCGTCTGGACCTCAGGCACGGCGGAGGACGCCGACAACTCCCTGCTGGAGCTCAAGCTCCTGGCCGAGACGGCCGGATCGGAGGTCCTGGAAGGCCTCGTCCAGCGCCGCCAGAAGCCCGACCCCGCCACCTACATCGGCTCCGGCAAGGCGCTGGAGCTGCGCGACGTCGTCGAGGCGACCGGCGCCGACACCGTGATCTGCGACGGCGAGCTGACCCCCGGCCAGCTCCGCCAGCTCGAGGAGACGGTCAAGGTGAAGGTCATCGACCGCACCGCGCTGATCCTCGACATCTTCGCCCAGCACGCCAAGAGCCGCGAGGGCAAGGCCCAGGTCGAGCTGGCCCAGCTGCAGTACCTGCTGCCGCGTCTGCGCGGCTGGGGCGGCAACCTGTCGCGCCAGGTCGGCGGACGCGCCGCGGGCGGCGTCGGCATCGGCGGCCGCGGCCCCGGTGAGACGAAGATCGAGCTGGACCGCCGCCGCATCCGCGAGCGGATGTCCAAGCTGCGCCGCCAGATCAGCGGCATGTCCACCTCGCGCGAGACCATGCGCCAGCGGCGCGCCAAGCGCGAGGTCCCGGCGGTCGCGATCGCCGGCTACACCAACGCCGGCAAGTCCTCCCTGCTCAACCGCATCACCGGCGCGGGCGTGCTGGTGGAGGACGCGCTGTTCGCCACGCTCGACCCGACCGTGCGCCGGGCGCGCACGCCGGAAGGCAGGCTGTTCACGATCGCCGACACCGTCGGCTTCGTGCGGCACCTGCCGCACCAGCTCGTCGAGGCGTTCCGCTCCACGCTGGAGGAGGTCGCCGACGCCGACCTGATCCTGCACGTGGTCGACGGCTCGCACCCCGACCCCGAGGGCCAGCTCGCGGCCGTCCGCGAGGTCTTCGCCGACATCGAGGGCGCCTCCGACGTGCCCGAGATCGTGGTGATCAACAAGGCCGACGCCGCCGACCCCGACGTGCTCGACCGGATCGTCCGGCGCGAGCGCGACAACATCGTGGTCTCCGCGCGCACCGGCGCCGGGATCCCCGAGCTGATGGAGCTGGTCGAGCGCCGGCTGCCCCGGCTCGACCACGAGGTCACCCTCCTCGTCCCGTACGAGCGGGGAGACCTGATCTCGCGGGCCCACAAGGAGGGCGAGGTGCTCTCGCTGGACCACGTCGAGGACGGCACCGTGCTCCACGCGCGGGTGCTGGCCGGCCTCTACCAGGAGCTGGAGCGGGTGGGCAAGCCCATCGAGCGCGTCTCTTAGTCTGACGGGCAGGGCAGCTCTGTCGAAATAGCGTGCAGAGCTGCCCAAAAGCGGCAGTGGCCGTGGAACCCTCGGATTGCTAGGATATGCCGAGCCTTACCACACTAATGTCGCGGGTTTCAGATGACGGCTGATGCGATTCATGGTGCCTGCGGGGGTCCGAGGGAACGATCGGGGCTGGGTGAACGCTGGGATGATTGGGCTTTCTTCCGAATAACCCTGTACAGCGAGCCAGCCTGTGAAATAACGTAACTGAACTGAAATCGCCGGATCATGAGTCCGGCGATCCGGTCACCGCCCAGCCAAGCGGATGAGAAGCAGGAGACCCCCCATGTCGTCCCTACCCGGAGCCGACTCAGTGGGCTCGGCCCGAGCCGTGCGCTGGGTGACGCGCTCGTGCGGGGTGGTGATGCGGTGACCGTTCGGCTGCTGACCAACATCGGCCGCCTGTGGACCGGCAACGAGGTCCTCAGCAACGCGGCCATTCTCGTGCACAACGACCGGATCGCCTGGGTGGGGCGGGCTCCCGACCTGCCGCAGAGCGTCCCCGGAGTCGTCGACGACATCGTCGACGTCGACCATGTCGAGAACCTCGGCGGCGCCCTGGTCACGCCCGGCCTCATCGACGCGCACACGCATCCCGTCTACGCCGGCAACCGCTACGCCGAGCTCGCCATCCGCACCAGCGGCTCGACCTCCTCCGCCATCACCGCCGCGGGCGGCGGCGTGGGCTCCACCGTCACCGTGACCCGCGGCACCGACCCGTGGACCCTGTGCAACGGCGTGCGCGAGCGTCTTCGCGGCTGGCTGCTCAGCGGCACCACGACCGTCGAGGCCAAGACCGGCTACCACCTCACGCGCGACGGCGAGCTGGCCGACGTGCGGCTCCTGCGCGAGCTGGAGAAGGAGCCGATGATGCCGCGGGTGCACGTCACGTTCCTCGCGGGTCATGTCGTGCCGCCCGAGTACTTCGGCCGCCAGCGCGAGTACGTCGAGGCCGTGGGCGCCTGGTGCGCCGACGCCGCGGCTGCGGGCGCCGACAGCGTCGACGTCTACTGCGACGAGGGCCACTTCACCACCGAGGAGTCCCGCTGGGTCCTCGCCTCGGGCCGCAACGTCGGCCTGCTGCCGCGTGTCCACGCCGGTCTGTTCAGCCGCCGCGGCGCCGTTCAGCTCGCCGCCGAGCTCGGCTGCGCCTCCGCCGACGGACTCCACCACATGTCCGACGAGGACATCGCGATCATGTCCCGGTACGGCGTGCCGGCCGTGGTCTGCCCGGCCACGGCGCTCCAGCGGGGCAAGCTCCCGCCGGTGCGCCAGATGATCAAGCACGGCGTGCAGATCGCGCTCGGCAGCGACCACAACCCCGGCTACTGCGGCATCACCTCGATGTCGCTGGTCATCGCGATGGCGGTCTCGGCGTTCGGGATGAGCGTCAACGACGCGCTGCGGGCGGCCACGCTGGGCGGCGCCACCGTCCTCGGCGCTCCCGACCGCGGCGTGCTCGCGCCGGGCCGGCTGGCCGACATCGTGCAGTGGGACGCCGACCACGAGGGCGCCTTCGCCTGGTCCTTCGGCCTCAAGCCGCGCCGGGTGTGGCGCGGCGGCACTCCCGTCCAGTAACCCGTCCAGGGCAGGGTTGAAATTCGCCCTAACTGGCTAGTCTCCTGATATGTCACCCTCCGTCGCGGTCGTCACTGACTCCACCGCCTACCTCCCCGCGCTGCCGGGAGTCTCGGTGGTACCCGTACAGGTGCTGTCGGGCGGCGTCTCGTGCGACGAGGACGCGTTCACCGGAGACCTGCACGCGGCGACCACCTCCCGCCCGGCTCCCGCCCGGTTCGCGGAGTGCTACGCCTCCCTGGCCGCCGCAGGCGCCACCGGAGCGGTGTCGATCCACCTGTCGGGTGACCTGTCCGGCACGGTGGAGTCGGCCCGGCTCGCCGCCAAGGAGGCGCCCGTCCCGGTCGAGGTGATCGACAGCGGCTCCATCGCCATGGGCCTCGGCTTCCCGGTCATGGCCGCGGCCGACGCCGCCGCCCGGGGGGCGGGGCTGGAGGAGGTGGCCCAGGCGGCGCTGCGGTGCGCGTCCCGTACCCGTACGTTCTTCTACGCCGACACGCTCGACTCCCTGCGCCGCGGTGGGCGCGTGGGCACGGCGGCGTCGCTGGTCGGCTCGGCGCTGGCCATCAAGCCGCTGCTGCACCTGGTGGACGGGCGGGTGCTGCTGCTGGAGAAGGTCCGCACCGCCACGCGCGCCATCGCCCGCCTGGAGGACCTGGCGGTCGCGGCGGCCGGCCAGGGACCGGCGCGGGTGGCGGTCCAGCACCTCGCCGCCGGCGACCGGGCCAGGGCCCTGGCGGAACGCCTGCCCGAACGGTTGCCGGGGCTGACGGACTTACGGCTGGTCGAGGTGGGGGCGGTCGTCGGGGTCCACGTGGGGCCGGGGATGCTGGGGCTCACGGTCAGCCGGGACACCTCCTGACGCCTGGCGTTCTGAAGCCTGTGGTTCTGACGGCCGCCGTCCTGACGCCTGACTTGCCCGAACGCTCATCGTCCTGACGCCTGGCGCCTGACGCCCATCATCCTGACGCCCGTCGTCCACAGCCCCGGCGCGCGCCGCCCCTCCATCCCCAGAACGCCGTTCGCCCCCCTTCCGGCGCCCCGCGGGGCCGTACGTTCTGGGACGTGCGTTCCCAGGACCCGACCACCGAGCGGACCGTGGCCGAGGCCCGGCTGCGCTCCCTCACGCCTCCTGCCCGCCGCCCCCCCCGCCCGATCACCGCCCTGCAGAACACCCCCGACCACCAGCCCCCAGCGTCTCCCCCGGTCACCGCCCCCCGGCCCGCCGGGGACGCGCATCCCGTTTCCCCCAGGCCCCGTGACCCCGCCCCATCCATCCCCGGAGCGGGCCACGGGAGACACCCTTACCCGCCCCTCAGCACCGGCGGCCCAGATTTTGGCGACGCCTCTCCCGGAGAGGCTCCCGCATTTGAGGGCCGCGCACGAGACGCCCATGCCCATGAGGGCCGCGCACGTGACGCCCATGCCCATGAGGCCCGCGCACGTGACGCCCATGCCCATGAGGCCCGCGCACGTGACGCCCATGCTCAGGACGCCCATGCTCAGGACGCCCATGCTCAGGACGTCCACTCCCATGACGTCTACTCTCACGACGCCCGTCGCGAAGACACCCGTTCCCATGGCACCCGCCCTCGCGACGTGCGTCCTGGTATCGCCCGCCCGCAGGACACCTACCTGCAGAGCGCCTACCCGACCCACTTGCAAGGTCTCCACGACCGAGACACCCACGCCCACCTCGTCGGTGAAGCAGGACTGTCCCATGACGCGGACCTTGCCGGTGACTCGGACTTTGCTCGTGCGGCGCCCCCTGCCCGTCCAGCGCGCCCGGTCCGTGACGCGGAGCTGGCCCGTGACGCGGAGCTAGCCCGTGCGGCAGTCCCTGCCCGTGAACCGAACATCCTCGCCCGTGAAAGCAACGCCGGCCCCATGGCGGACCTCACCCCAGGGACGGTTCGAACTCCACTGGCCCCAACCTTGCCCCCCTCCTTCCAAGCATTCCGCGCCGCCGTCTCCACCAAGGCACCCGCCCTGGACCCAGGCCGCCCAGGCCTACGCGTACTCCTGACCCTGGCCGTCATGGCAGCACTGGCCGCCGGCATCTTCCTCTGGCGCTCGGAGCCGACCCCCGAGCCGCTCCCCGTCGCGTCCCCCATCGCGTCCCCGGCCGCCCATCCACCCCGTCCGGCGGCCCCATCGGCAGCCACCCCCACTGCCGAGATCACCATTCACATCACCGGCAAGGTCCGTAAGCCCGGCATCTACACCCTCCCCATGGGCGCACGCGTGGCCGACGCGGTGAAGGCCGCCGGGGGAGTGCGCCGACCCGAGGCCGCCGCATCGGTCAACCTGGCGAGACGCCTGGCCGACGGCGAACAGATCACCGTAGGCGCCGCCGGCCCCGGCAACGCCCCCGGCTCGCCCCTGACCGACCCGGCGACCACGGTGCTCGACCTCAACACGGCCACGCCCGACCAACTGGACCAACTGCCCGGCGTCGGCGAAGTCCTGGCAGCACGCATCGCCGACTTCCGCACCGCCCACGGCGGCTTCACCAACGTGGAGCAACTCCAGGAAGTGCCGGGCATCGGCGCCAAAAAGTATGAAGAAATCAAGGGCAAGGTCCGCATCTGACATGCCCGCGACCCCTGAAGGCACGGGACTCGACTCCGCGGCATCGGACTCCCCGGCGCCCGGAGTCCAAATGATCGGCGGCCATACGTGGATCCTCACCTGCCCTGCCCTGCCCTGGCCGTCTGGGCCGTCACTCTGGCCCTCCTGAGCAGCCCGCCCACAGCCGGCCTGACAGTGTCGGCGTTGTCGGTGCTGGGAGCCTTCGGCACAGCGGTCCTCGCGTACCGTCACCACCGCTGGCGGCCCTGGCGGAACGTGATCATCGCCGCCCTGGCCTGTACGGCCGCCGCCTCGGCGTCGGTCGCCACCCGCGTCCACGCCGTCACCACCGCCCCCATCGCCGACCTCGCGAGGCACGGTGCGACGATCACCGCCGAGATCACTCTCGCCGACGACCCCAAAATCAAGCTCGGCCGTTTCCACCAAGAACAGGTCGTCGTCCACGCCACTCTCGACACCTACCGGACGCCTCACCGCCGCGAAGCCGTAAGCCTCCCCGTCCTCGTCCTCGCCCACGGGCCCGAATGGCGCCCTCTCCT
The DNA here is from genome assembly GCF_031570565.1 of Nonomuraea sp. 3-1Str. NCBI lineage: Bacteria > Bacillati > Actinomycetota > Actinomycetes > Streptosporangiales > Streptosporangiaceae > Nonomuraea > Nonomuraea sp. 3-1Str. Next base: position 147,704 of record NZ_JALHBK010000009.1, on the reverse strand, counting down.
CCCCAGTCAACGCGTTCAGGTTGCCGCACGGCTGGCCGAGCCAACCCCGGGCGAACTGACCGCCGCCGTCCTCCTCGTCCGCGGAAGTCCCCAGGTGCTGACATCCCCGAGCCGCCTCCAAGCGATCGCGGGCACGCTGAGGGCCGGTCTGCGGACGGCCACCGATGTTCTCCCACCGGATCAGCGCGGCCTCCTGCCCGGGCTCGTGGTGGGCGATGTCTCCCGCATGGACCCCCAAGTCAGCGCGGACCTCAAGGAATCCGGCCTCAACCATCTCAATGCCGTGAGCGGCACCAACTTGTCCATCGTGGCGGGCGCGGCGCTCGCCCTCTCCCGCGTGGCCGGACTCCCACTCGCTCTGCGAGCCGGCCTCGCGGCCGTGGCGATGATCGGCTTCGCCGTGGTCGCCAGACCGTCCCCGAGCGTCCTGAGGGCGCTTCTCATGGGCCTGGTCGCCGCCATCGCCCTCGGCACCGGCCGCCCCAAGGACGGAATGGCCGCCCTCTCGGCAGCCGTACTCCTACTGATCCTCTTCTCGCCCGACCTGGCCATCTCGTACGGCTTCGCGCTCTCGGTCTGCGCGACGGCCGGCATCCTCCTCCTCGCCCCGCGCTGGCGCGACCGCCTGACCCACCACCCCCGAACCACCGCCGACACCCGAGCAGCGGCCACCTCCCACGCCGACACCCGACCAGCGGCCACCTCCGAAGCCGACACGTCTCCCACCGTCACCACCCTCTACACCTGCACATCTCAATCCGACACGCGCCCGCCCCCCGCCCACACTCGTGATTCCGCCTCCGGCCCGTCAGGCGGGTGGTGCTCCGGCCTGTCAGGCGGGTCGTGTTCCGGCCCGTCAGGCGGGTCGTCCTCCGGCCCGTCAGGGGGACCGCCCTCCGGCCCGTCAGGTGAGGCGCCGTCCACGCGGAGAGGCCGGCTGCCCAGGTGGGTGGCCGAGGCCGTCGCCGTGCCCGCCGCCGCGCAGGTCGCCGTGACACCGATCCTCGTACTGATGGCCGGTCAGGTTTCCCTGGCCGCCATCCCCGCCAACCTGCTCGCCGGCCCGGCGGTGGCGCCCGCGACACTGCTCGGGTTCGCCGCCGCCCTGGTGGCGCCGTTCTGGCCGGAAGCGGCCCGGATCATCGTCATCCCCGCCGGCTACGCGGTGGGCTGGATCATCATGGTGGCCCGCTGGGCCGTGAACCTTCCACTCGCGACCCTGCCATGGCCCGGCGGCATCCCGGGTCTCGCGCTGCTGGCCCTGGCCGCCGTCGCAGTGACGCTCCTGGTCAAGCGTCGGGCCTGGAGGGCGGTGGCGCTGGCGGTGGCGGCCGGGGTCCTGGTCGCGGTCCTGGTCGTACGGCCGGTCGTCGCCCCATGGCCGCCCAGGGCGTGGCTGATGGTGGTGTGCGACGTAGGCCAGGGCGACGGCCTGGTGCTCGCCGCAGGCCCCGGACGAGGTGTCGTGGTCGACACCGGTCCCGATCCCGTCACCATGGACCGCTGCCTGCGACGCTTGGACATCACCGACGTCCCGCTCGTCATCCTCACTCACCCGCACGCCGACCACATCGACGGGCTGTCCGGCGTCCTACGGGGCAGGCGCGTGGGCGCCGTCGTCGTCAGCCCGCAGCGCACCCTCGACAACCAGGCGTCCCGCCTGACGGCGGACCTCGCCCGGCAACGCATCCCGCAGTGGACGGCGCCACCCGGCACCCACTGGCGGCTGGGCCCCTCAGAGCTGACCGTCCTGGCTCCCGAACCCACCCGCGACCCGCCCACCGGCCAAGGAGAGGGCAGTGCCGCGAACAACTCCAGCGTCGTGGTCCACGTACGCTGGCGAGCCGGCTCGGCGCTGCTGAGCGGCGACATCGAGACCGAAGCCCAGGATGCCCTGCTGCGCGGAGGCATGTTGCCACCGGCCGACATCCTCAAGGTGCCGCACCACGGCTCGCCCAGGCAGGACCCCGCGTTCTTCGGCGCGGTGAGTGCCCGTGCCGCGCTGATCAGCGTGGGGGAGGGCAACGACTACGGTCATCCGGCGCAACCCACGCTCTCGCTCCTCCGGCGCCTGGGCGCACGGGTCTACCGCACGGACCGCTCGGGCGACCTGGCCGTGGTGGAACGGGAGGGACGCCTGGCGATCGTGACCCGCGGTTCGCAGGGAGGTGATCGACCTCCCTGATACCGCGACTTCGCGGCACTCGTCCCCTTGGGCCGTGCGGGGGTGGGTGCGCGTGCCAGACGCCCGGGTGAGGACAGTGGAGCCACTTGCCGGAGCAGGCCCCACGACTCGTCGGGCAGCGGTCGCTGGAGGAAGGCTTCCACGAGTGAGCCGACGGGTGATCACCAGGAGACTCCGCGAGTACCGGGTTGTCGGTGGAGCGTGGGATGCTGCTCGACATGGCGGGAAGCGATCCAGCACTCGTGACCTTGGTCGTCGGCGACGAGGAGTTGCTGGCCGAGCGGGCGGTCGGCGCCGTCGTGGCGGCGGTGCGGGCCGGTGACCCCGGAGCCGAGGTTCATGATCTCGTGGGGTCCAGGATGGGGAAGGGAGAGCTGCTCCAGCTCACCTCGCCGTCGCTCTTCGGTGACCGTTCCGTGGTGGTGATCAGGTCCGCGCAGGATCTGCCCAAGGAGGTCGCCGCCGAGATCGTGGCGTACGCCTCGCACCCGTCGGGCGACACCGTGCTCGTGCTGGCGCACCCGGGTGGGGCGAAGGGCAAGGCGCTCGTCGACGGGCTCAAGAAGGCCCGGGCGAGCGTCGTCACGGTGGTCAAGCCGACCAAGGCGGGGGAGCGGCTCGACTTCATCAGGACCGAGTTCAAGCGGGGGGGCCGTTCGATCGCGTCCGACGCCGCGCAGGCGCTGCTCGACGCCGTGGGCAACGACCTGCGCGAGCTGGCGGCCGCGTGCAACCAGCTCATGTTCGACACCGAGGAGAAGACGGTCACCGTCGCCGCCGTGGCCCGCTATCACAAGGGGCGGGCCGAGGTCACGGGGTTCAACGTCGCGGACTCGGCGGTGGAGGGGCGACTCGCCGAGGCTCTGGAGCAGTTGCGCTGGGCGCTCGGCACCGGGGTCGCGCCCGTGCTGCTGGTGAGCGCGCTGGCGGGCGGGCTGCGGTCGATCGCCAAGGTGGCCGGGGCTCCGCGTAACCTCCGGGGCGGCCAGCTGGCAAGCCACCTGGGCATGCCGCCCTGGAAGATCGAGCGTGTCAAACGGCAGGTCAACGGCTGGGGGCCGCAGGGGCTGTCGCGGGCCATCCAGGCCGTGGCCGAGGCGGACGAGCAGGTCAAGGGCGGCGGCGCCGACCCGGCGTACGCGCTGGAGCACGCGGTCCAGGTCATCGTGGCGAGCCGCACGGGCCGCTAGCTCGTGCCGTGACCGGTCATGTTCACCCCGGTGCGAATCGGGCATCAGCCTCGATCCTCGATGCGGCGGGAGAGCTCGGCTTGCCGGGTCCGGGAGAGCTCGGCTTGCTGGGGCATGGGGGCCTCACGTAGGTCGAGCTTGAGGTCGCCGGCCATCCTCCGCAACGTTCCGGGCTCGTACGATCGGCAGCTCTACCTCCGGCGACACGATGCCGCCGCACGGTTCAGCGGTCGGTTTCGACGTGGTGGAGCAGGCGTTTGAGGAGGGCGTCCAACGTCTCCTGTTCCGCCGTGTCCAGGGCCGACAGCAGGTCCGACTCCACCTCCCCCCGGATGGCCATCGCGTCGGTCCACAGCTCGTGCCCCTTGGAGGTGAGCTCCACGTCCACCCGGCGGCGGTCGCCTTCGCCGCGGACCCGCCGCACCAGGCCCGAGCGCTCCAGGGTGTCGAGGCGGCCCGTCATGCCCGCCGGTGACAGCAGCAGCTCCGCCGCCAGCTCCGACGGCGTGGCGGAGCCGCCGGCCGCGACCAGCCGGTGCAGTGTCTCGAACTCGAAGTCCTGCATGCCGACCTGCGTCAGCGCCGCCTCCTTGGTGTGCGCCAGGTGCTTCACCAGGTGCTGCATGCGCGTGACGACGCCCTCCACCCGCTCCTCGTAGGGCGCCTTGCCACGCCAGCGCGCCAGGTGCCGATCGACCGAGTCCTCCACGGGCCTGATCATACGCAGAAAAAGTATTTCGTTGACGAAAGATTCGCTGACGAAATAATATACCGAGCCATGATGAGTCGTCTGCTGATCGGGCGCGGCCTCTCCGCCCTGGCCACCGCTCTGATCCCCACCACCCTCACCCTTGCCGTCCTGCGCCTCTCCGGGGGCGCCGACGGGCTCGGACTGGTGCTGGCGTGCGAGCTGGTCCCGCTGCTGGTGTTCCTCCCCGTCGGCGGGGTGCTGGCCGACCGGCTGCCACCCGCGCGGGTGATCCTGCTCGCCGATCTCGTACGCTGCCTGGCCCAGGTCGCCATCGGCGCCGAGCTGATCGCCGGGTCCGGGCGCCTGGCCGTGCTCGCCGTGCTGTCGGCGGTGTCCGGCGTGGCCATCGCCTTCGGCATGCCGGCGGTGCCGCGCCTGGTGGCGGCCGTGGTGCCCGGGCCCGAGCGGTTGCGCGTGAACGCGCGGATCGGCGTCGTCACGAGTGTGTCCGCCGTGGCCGCCCCCGCGCTGGCCGGCGGGGTGGCCCTGGTGGTGGGGCCGGGCTGGGCGGCCGCGCTGACGGGCGTCCTGTTCGCCGGCTCGGCGCTCACCCTGGGAGGAGTCCGCGCCGGTGCGAGCCCGGTCGACGCGGCGCGCCTCCAGGGCGAGGCGAAGGGGTTCGGGCGCGAGCTGGCCGAGGGGTGGCGGGAGGTCAGGGTGCGGCCGTGGTTCCTGCGCGGGGTCCTCGGCCACGGGGTCTGGCATTTCACCGCCGGTCTCTTCCTCACCCTCGGTCCCATGGCCGCCGTCCGGAGCCTCGGCGGCGAGGGCGCGTGGGTGCTGATCGCCCAGTGCGGCACGGCCGGCCTGGTCGTGGGCGTGCTCGCCGCGCCGCGCCTGCCGGTCCGCCGGCCGATCGTCGCGGTGCAGGTCGCCGCCGCCCTGTACGCCCTGCCGCTGGTGGCCCTGGCCGTCCCGGCTCCCGCCTGGGCCGTCGCCGGCGCGTACTTCGTGGCCATGTGCGGTCTCGGCGTCCTCAGCCCGCTGTGGGAGACCGTCGTGGCGCAGGAGATCCCGGAGGCCGCGCTGGGCCGGGTGCGGGCGTTCGACCAGCTCATCTCGTTCGCGTCGCGGCCGTTCGGACTGGCCGTGGCGGCGCCGCTGGCGGGGCTCACGGGCGCGGCCGGGCTGCTGCTCGCGGGCGCCGCCCTCGTCGCCGCGGCGAACCTGGCGGCGATCGTCAGGACTCCTGGGGTACCACCTCGTGCAGCACTCCGTCGGCGATCTCCAGTACGCGATCCGCGAGGGTGATGAGTCCCGGGTCATGGGTGGCGACCAGCGCCGTCACGCCCTCGCCGCGTACCAGTGCCCGGATCAGCTCCATGATCTGCCGCCCGGTCTGCGAGTCGAGCTGGCCGGTCGGCTCGTCGGCCACCAGCAGCCGCGGCCGGTTGGCCAGGGCCCGGGCGATGGCCACGCGCTGCCGCTGCCCGCCCGACAGCTCGTACGGCCGCTGGTTGCCGTGCCGCTCCAGCCCCACGAGGGCGAGCAGCATCCGCACCCGCTCCTCCCGCTCGGCGGCGGGCGTGCGGGTGAGCCGCATCGGGACGCCGACGTTCTCCGCCGCCGACAGCACCGGCACCAGCCCGAACGACTGGAACACGAACCCGACCACGTCCCGGCGCAGCCCCACCAGGTCGTCCTCGGCCATCGCCGTGACCTCCTGCCCGGCCACGACCACCCGGCCGGCGTCGGGCCGGTCGAGGCCGCCGATCTGGTTGAGCAGCGTGGTCTTGCCGGACCCCGACCGCCCCCGGATCGCGATCAGCTCGCCGGGGAACGCCTCGAACGTCACCCCCCGCAGCGCCACGACCTCCTTCGGCCCGGTGCGGTAGACCTTGCGCAGCCCCTCGACCACGACCAAGGGCTCACTGCTCACCCGAGGGCTCCTCTCTCGCCGGCCATACGCCGATATGGTCGGATTCGAGCTCCAGGCGTACCCGTCGCTCCATCTGCAGCGCGTTCATGAAGTCGCGCGGAAGCTGCAGCCGCCCGACCCGGTCGAGCACCGCGTACTCCTCGGCCACGACCTGGCCCTCCGCGCCCTCCCTGCGCAGCGTCTCGCTGCTGGTGCGGCCGTCGCGGATGCCGATCGTCCGGTCCACCTGCTCCGACACGAGCGGGTCGTGGGTCACGATGACCACGGTCACGCCCAGCTCCCGGTTGGCCTTGCGCAGGGCGTCGAACACCTCCTCGGAGGTGTCGCTGTCCAGCTCACCGGTCGGCTCGTCGGCCAGGATGAGCTGGGGGGAGTTGGCCAGCGCGACGGCGATGGCCACCCGCTGCTGCTCGCCGCCGGACAGCTCGCCGGGTGTGCGCCCGGCCCGGTCGCCGACGCCGAGCAGCTCCAGCAGCTCCATCGCCCGGCCGCGCCTGCGCCGGCCGGCCAGCCGTACCGGCAGCTCGGCGTTCTCGCGGGCGGTCAGGTACGGGAGCAGGTTGCGCGCCGTCTGCTGCCAGACGAAGCCGCCCCCCTCCCGCCGGTAGCGCAGCCGGTCCTTGGCCGTCATCGACAGCAGGTCCATGCCCGCCACCCTGGCCACACCCGCGGTGGGCACGTCCAGCCCGGACAGCACGTTCAGCAGCGTCGACTTCCCGGAGCCGGACGCGCCGACGACGGCGACCAGCTCCCCCTTGTCCACGAGGAGGTCCAGCCCCTGGAGGGCGACCACCTCGACGCCCTCGGTCTTGTAGATGCGGACGAGGTTGTCGCAGACGATGTGGGCGTCGCCGCCGAAGTCCGCCCTGGGCGCGCCGGCCCGGGCCTCCAGCTCGGACAGCGTGGTGTTCATGCCGGGATCACCTGCTCACGGAGAGGTTGTGGTCGGTCGTACGAGCACAGGCACGGGTACGCCGGTCTCGTGGAACGCCGCGTCATGCGAGGTCGCCCCCTCGCAGGAGCGTCCCGGAGCCGCGCCGGCGGCCCGCCGCGGTGTGGACGTACGCGCCTAGCCCGGCGACGACGGCGAGCCCGGCCGCCAGCAGCAGCGGCACGGCCAGGTCGGGCGCGTACCCCTCGACGGCCACCCCGCCCGCGTACGACGACAGGTCGATGCCGGGCCCGAGCGCCGCGGGCAGCGCGAGCCCCAGCACCAGGCCGGCCAGGGCGGTGACGAGCACGAGAGGCAGGATCTCCAGCGCGGTCAGCCCGCGCGCCTGCCGCTCCGACAGCCCGAGGGGGCGCAGGAACGCCAGCGCCCGCGTCCGGTCCGCCGCCCCGATCACCAGCACGACGACCACGGCGACCAGCGCGTACGCGGCCAGGGCGCCGGTGGTGACGCGCAGGACCACCCGCACGGTCCCGGTGAGCGGGGCGTCGCGGATCGCGGCCAGCTCGGCGGCCTGCGAGGTCACGACGGCCGTCGGCCCGCCGACGGCCCTGGTCACCGCCGCCGGGTCGGCGTCGCCCTTGATCAGCAACGTGTTCACGGAGGGCCGCGCGTTGACCTCCAGCGGCACCACGAGGAACTTGCCGCGGGTGAAGAAGCCGGGCACGGCCGTGACCACGCCCCGCTCGGTCAGCTTCGTCCGGGCCTGCCAGCCGATGTCCATCGTGCCGCGGCCGTGCAGCTCCGGGGACACCAGCGCGGGCACCCCGGAGGCGGAGGCGGGCAGCGGGGGCAGGCCGACGGGGGAGCCGGCCAGCAGCCGCCGCCAGGCCGCCACGTCGACGGCGATGGCCTCGGCCCGCTCGCCCGTGTAGCCGAGCTGAACCTGCCCGGTCTGCGCGGGCAGCACCAGCTCCACACCGGGCACCGCCCGGACCCGGTCCACCACGCCGGCGGGCAGCTCGACCCGCGACGTCACCTTGATCGACGCGCCGGTGGCCTGCCAGGCGGCCAGCCGCTGCGCGGTCTCCACGCCACCGGCGATCACCGAGGCGAACACCGACACGGCCAGCGCCGGCAGCAGGATGAGCACCGGCAGCACGCTGGCGGGCCGCGCCCGCGCCGCCCGGGTCAGGCCGAGGTACGGCACGGCCGCCCGGCCGCGGGACGCCAGCCGTACGAGCAGGCGCAGGGGGTACGGGTAGCACCGGATCGTCACGAGGGCGGCGGCCACGGTCAGCGCCACCGGCACCACCAGCAGGAACGGGTCGTCGCCGGCCTCGCCCGCCAGGCTGCGGGAGCGCAGCAGGTACGCCCCGGCCAGCGCGAGCACGACGACCAGCGCCTCCAGCGTGACCCGGCGCAGCGGGGGCCGGGCGGCGGCCACGTCGTCGCGGCGCTCGCGCAGCGGCGCGTGGTGGACGACGACCGGCCGCACGGCGGCGAACCCGACGGCCACGGCGAGCACCAGCGCCGGCCCGGCGTGGACGACGAACGTGGCGGGTCCGGGCACCAGCCACGACAGGGCGTGCCCGGCGACGGCGGCCGGCACGGCGGCCAGCGCCACCGGCCCCGCCCCGGCGAAGGCCAGCTGTGGCAGGGACGCGCCGCGCGCCCGGGCGAGCGCCAGCGCCGGGTCGGCCCGTTCGGACAGCAGCCGCACGCCCAGCACGATCACGCCGGCGGACACGGCCAGCAACCCGCCGAGCACGAGGACCATCACGGTCCGCGCGGTGCCCTGCGCGGTGAGGAAGCCGTCGAGCAGCCCGGGCAGCCCGGTCACCAGCCGGTAGCGGCCGGAGGCCGGCGTCTCCACCGACACCGTCCGCTCGTAGTCGGCGACGGCGTCCTTCACCTCGGCGGCGCCGAGCGAGGTGGGCGCGGCCGGGTCCAGACCGAGCACCCAGGTGTAGACGAGGTTGCGGTCGTCGCCGTTCAGCCGTGTCAGGCCGGCCTCGGAGATGAGGGCCGTGGCGCGCCGCTCCAGGTCGGTCTTGCCGGGCGGCTGCGTCTCGGTGACCCGCAGGACGTCGGCGTGGTGGGTCCAGTAGCGGTCGGCCGGGTCGTACGCGGCGAACACGCCCACGACCTTGACGGCCGCGTAGTCGCTCTCGCCGAGGATCCGCGTGGCGCCGATCTCCAGCCCCATCTTGGCGCGGGCGTCCTCGGAGACGCCGACCTCGAACACGGGAATGCTCTCCCGCTCGTACGTCATGGAGCCCGGCGCGCCGGGCCGCCTGCCCTCGACCCAGCGCACCCGCCGGTCGGCGTCGGACAGCCAGCCGAGGTTGAGGTACCGCATGCCGCCGGTGCCGTGGACCGGCGTGTCGTACGTCGTGGCGCTGGCGTGGCTGGTGCCCCGGCCGGGCGGCAGCACGAGCGGCCGGAGCGGCGCGGGCAGGAGCGAGCGCAGCCGCTCCTCGCCGGCGGCGAACTGGGCGGGCTCGCGCAGGGTCGCCTCCGCCGAGGCCGGCTCCACCTGCGCGAGGAGGTCGGTCTGCAACGCGGCCGCGTCGCTCAGGGACGCGTGCAGGGCTTCGTCGAAGGACGCCTGGACGGCCCGCGGCAGCCCGCCGACCAGCAGGCAGGCGCTCAGCGTGAGCACGGCCAGCAGCGTCACGGGGCCGAGATGGACGCGCGCCGGCACCAAGGACTTCACTGGAGCTCCCCCAGGCGGGCGCCGCGCCCGCGCACCGCGCGCGCGAGCCCGGCGACGATGGCGAACAGCAGGGCCGTCACCAGCGCCAGCATGCCGGCGGTGGCGGCCCAGGGAACGTCGAGCACCACGTCCGGCGTGACGGCCGACGCCTGCCCGGTGAGCACGACGTGCGGCACGACGAGCACGTTCATGACGGCGGCGAGCGCGGTGCCCGCCACCAGCGACAGGCCGACGACGAACGCCTGCTCCACGGCCAGCAGCCCGAGCACCTGCCGCGAGCCGACCCCCAGCGCCCGCAGCACGGCGAACTCCGCGGCCCGCTCCCTGACCGCGACCGTGGCGTTGACCAGGAACCCGAGCACCGCGAACACCAGCGCCGCCACGAATCCGAGGATCAACGCCCCCTGCAGGCCGCCGGCGAGCGGGTCGTCGCGCAGCGCGGTGGTCAGCTCGCGTCGGTCGACCGCGGTCACGTCCCACTCGGGCCGGCGGTCGAGGGCGGCTCGGGCGGGCGCGGTGTCGCCGTCGCGCACGGCCAGCCACCATTCGGTCGCGGGCCGCGGCTGCTGCCCGGCCGCCAGGGCGCGGGACTGGAGCGCCGCCCAGTCGGCGAGAACGGCCTGCTGGTCGCCGGCCGTCGTGGGCATCCGCTCGACGATGCCGGCCACCTCCACCTCGACGACGTCCCGGTCCAGCGTGACGCGCCCCCTCTGCCCGGCCCGCAGCTTGAGCGACTCGGCGAGCCCGGCCGTGAGCACCACGGGCAGCGGCCCGGCGGCCGGGACCGCGCCCGGCGTGAAGACGGCCGGCCGGATCCCGGTGGCCTCCAGCGGCCCGGAGCCGCCCGGCACGGCGAGTGGCCGGCCGCCCGCGCTCAGGCCGGTCAGCGTCACCTCGGCCCGGCCCTCCGCGACCGGCCCGGCGGTGACGCCGCGGATCCGCAGCGGGTAGGCGATCTTCCCGCCCCGCCCGGCCAGGCCGCTCAGGTCGGCCTCGAAGCGGTTGTCGCCGGCGCGCAGGGCACCCAGGGGGAGGTCGCGCCACATGCCGAGCGCGTCGGAGACGGTCAGCCGCAGCGGCGCCGCGCCGTCCGACCGGACCTCGACCGTGAGCGTGGCGGGCCGGCCGGGGACCTCCAGGCCACCCGAGCCCGGCCCGGCGGGGCGCAGCGCGCGGGACAGCTCGCCCGCGTCCCGGTCCGACAGGTCCGGGCGCAGCCTGAACAGCTCGGCCAGCCGCGTGGCGTCGAGGCCGAGCAGCACGGCGTCGCCGCCGCCGAACTCGGCCTGTCCCCGGAACGCCGGGGAGATCGCCGTGACGCCCGGCAGCGCGGCGAAGGCCGTGCCACGCCCGAGGGCTCCCAGCTCCGGCCCGTCGGGAGGCCCGGAGAGCCGCAGGTCGGCGCCCGCCCGGTGGTCCGCCTGGTCCTGCTGCGAGGTCCGCCAGGTGGCGGCTGTGGCCATCGACATGATCCCGATCGCGATGGCCATGGTCAGCAGCAGCGCGGGCCCGGAGTACCGCAGCGGGCGCCTGCTGACCTGCCAGGCGCCGAGCGCGGGGGCGAGCGCCCGGCGGCGCGCCGTCAACCGCTCGGCGAGCCGGGACACGCGCGGCACCAGCCGCAGGCCCAGCATGCCGCCGGTGAGCAGCGCCAGCGCGGGCCCGGAGACGATCAGCGGGTCGACGCCCAGCTCGCCGGTGGCCGTGGCGGTGACGGGCGAGCCGTACCGGCGTAGCTGCCAGATGGCCAGCACGGCGACCACGAGCAGCGCCACGTCGGCGCCCGCCCGCTCGACCAGGCCGCGCCCGACGCCGCGCCCGCGTGTCGCCTGCTCCTCGACGTACGTACGGCGGGCGCCCGCGAGCGCGGGCAGCACGAGCAGCCCGGCCGAGGCCAGCGCCACGCCCGTGGACACCAGGAACGTGCCCGGCCCGGCCTGCGGCGTCAGCCGCACGCCCGAGGCCGCGATCCACGGCAGCGACCCGATCAGCGACAGCAGGGGCGGCCCGAGGAACGGCGCGACCGCCGCGCACGGCAACGCCACCAGCAGCGCCTCGCCGGCCGCCAGCGCGGCCAGCCGGGACGTGCCCGCGCCGCGCGAGCGCAGCAGAGCGACCTCCATCCGGCGGTGGTCGGCGAGCAGCCGCGCGGTGAGCATGAGCGCGTACGCGGCCAGCAGCAGAAGCTGGAGCACCGGGATGAGCATGGTGGAGCGGGCCACCAGCGCGGCCGTCCCGAGCTGGGACAGCAGCTCCGGCAGGCGGCTGGTGGCGGTGCAGGACCGGCAGCCGGAGTCCTGGAGGGCCTGGCGCAGCCCGGCCACCCGGCCGGCGAAGGGCCGCAGCGCCTCCGGGGTGAGGCCGCGCAGGTCGGGGACGGCGGTCCAGGTGGCGTTGACGCTGGTGGCGAAGCGGGTGAGGAACGTCTCACGGGCCACCATCAGCGGCCCGTACGTGGTGAACTGGCCGCTCTCCACGCCCCGGCTGAGCAGCTGCTCGCCGGCCCAGCGGTCGCCGAACGGGTCGTCGAGCTGGAAGACGCCGGTGAGCCGTACCCGTACCGGCCGGTGGTCGAGGCGGCCCTCGGTGGTGAACTCCTGCCCGGCCTTCCAACCGGCCGCCGACGCCGCGGACAGGGACACGGCCGCCTCGATCTGGCCGGCCGCGTCCGGCGCGGGCCGCGGCCAGGAGCCCGAGACCAGCCTGGCGTGCCGGTCGAGGCCGTCGTGGGTGCCGAACCTGAGCAGGCCGGGCTGCTCGCGGCGCTCCTGGCCGGGCAGCACGTACGAGTCGGAGCGGATGCTGGTGGTGATCGTGACGGGGGTGCCGGTGTACGCGGCGCCGATCCGCTCACGCACGACCTCGTCCAGCCGGGGGAACGTCTCGGCTGTCACGGGGGTGGAGACGGCCGCGGCCACCTGGCCCAGCGGGGCGGTCTCCATCGCGCGCCGCAGGCCCGCCTCGGCCGTGGACGTGGCGTACATGGTGAGCGACACCAGCGTGGTCGTCGCCAGCAGGATCGACCCGAACGCCGCCAGCAGCAGCAACGGCTCGCTGAGCGCGCGCCTGACCACCCACGGCCCCCGCACGGTGCCCCCTTCCGCCGTCCTGTGTGAACTCTGGGGACTCACCGGGACGAGGGCAAGGGATCTTGGCAACGGTGACGCAGCCGATACGGCGCGGCGACGCCGATGTGATATCGAAACTGTGACACGGAACGGCTGGACATCGCCGTTCTCGGCGGGTACGGGGCGGGGAAATGCAAACGCCGCACTTCACAGGTGAAGTGCGGCGCTCGAACCAGGTTACTTGGCGGCCAGCGCGGCGGCCTGCTTGGCGATCGCCGACTTGCGGTTGGCGGCCTGGTTCTTGTGGATGACGCCCTTGCTGACGGCCTTGTCCAGCTGACGGGCGGCGATGCGCTGCGCCGCGGCGGCCTGCTCGAGGTCGCCCTGCTCGGCGGCCTCACGGAACTTGCGAACGGCCGTCTTCAGGGACGACTTGACCGCCTTGTTGCGCAGGCGGGCCTTCTCGTTCTGCTTGTTGCGCTTGATCTGGGACTTGATGTTCGCCACGAAGAAGCCTCGAAGTAAGTCTGGGTGATGGATGGGGCGCGCGGGCTCGAGAGAGGGCGCGCCACACGCAGTTGTACAGGATACCAATAACCCAGGTGGCTGCTCAAATCAACGACCTGGGTGTGCTCCGTCAAACGAGCCACTGTGCAGCGTACTCCCTCCAATCCTCCTCCGTCGCCGCGAAGTCCACGTACAGCGCGAGGCCGAAATTCCGCCGCGGGCCGTGCTCCGACAGCGCCAGCTTGGCGGCGCGCGCCGCGTCCGCCACGCTCTCCGCGCCGTCGCTCCAGGAGACGCCGTGGTCGTGGTACGCGGGGGCGCCGATCAGCAGGTGGGTCCGCTCCGGGACCAGGCCGAGGGCCAGCTCGGCCTGGCGCGCGACGAATCCGCCGTAGAGCGACCCGGACGGCATGCCGGTGTCGTACGTCATGACCGCCACCTGGTCCACGCGCTCCGCGACCCGCCGGAAGTAGTCCTGCGACCAGTACTTGTCGTGGGAGATCGCCGCGCGGGCGGTCAGGCGCATGAGCGGGTACGGCTCGACCTGCGGGGTCGAGGTGGACAGCAGCCTGGTGAGGGGCCTGGTGCGCGCCAGCAGGTCGAGGAACTCCTCGTCGCCGCTGCCGATGGGCTCGAAGTTGTAGTGGACGCCGTCGTAGCCGGCCGCGACCACGTCCCGGACGCCGTCGAGCACGTTGGCCCGGGACTCCGCGTCGTCGAGGTCGAGGGTGCCGTCGACCTTCTGGCCGAGCCAGGCGGAGACGCGGACGCCGGGCAGGGCCTCGCGCACCCACGCCAGGAAGTCACGGGCGGCGGGGTACTTGGCGGGGTCCAAGCGGCCGTCGGCCGCGAACGGACCGGAATGGACGTACACGTCCTTGATGCCCGTGCCGCGCAGCCGTACCGCCAGATTCTGGACATCCTGCCGCGTACGGCGGCCGTCCACCCACATGTGGCCCAGCCAGAGGGCGTCGTTGCCCGTGCTCTTCGCCCAGCCTGCCGGAGCGCCGGTAAACTGGACACGGAACGCGGCGGCCAGGAGGCCGACCAGCGCGACCACGACGACCAAGGCAAGCGCGAGCAGGCGCAGGCCGCGGCGGATGACGGTTCGGGGGATCACCCGGGCATGTCACCATGAAAGACGCTTGACCTCAACCCTGTCGAAACGGACTTCGGTGCGCACTCAGCCTGGCCAGACCGACCCCGCGTTGATCCGCAACTTCTGCATCATCGCGCACATCGACCACGGCAAGTCCACCCTTGCCGACCGGATGTTGCAGATCACCGGCGTGGTGGACGACCGCTCCATGCGCGCGCAGTACCTCGACCGGATGGACATCGAGCGCGAACGCGGCATCACGATCAAGTCCCAGGCCGTCCGGCTGCCGTGGGACGGTCACGTGCTCAACATGATCGACACGCCCGGCCACGTCGACTTCACCTACGAGGTGTCGCGCTCCCTCCAGGCGTGCGAGGGCGCGGTCCTGCTGGTCGACGCCGCCCAGGGCATCGAGGCCCAGACCCTGGCCAACCTCTACCTGGCCATGAACGCCGACCTGCACATCATCCCGGTGCTCAACAAGATCGACCTGCCCGCCGCGCAGCCCGAGAAGTTCGCCGAGGAGCTCGCCGGCCTCATCGGCTGCGAGCCCTCCGACGTGCTGCGCGTGTCCGGCAAGACCGGTGCGGGCGTGCGCGAGCTGCTCGACCACGTGGTCGCCTCCGTGCCGGCGCCGGTGGGCGACGCCGACGCCGCCGCCCGCGCGCTGATCTTCGACTCGGTGTACGACACCTACCGGGGCGTCGTCACGTACGTCCGGGTGATCGACGGCCACCTGAGCAAGCGCGAGCGCATCCTCATGATGTCCACCGCCGCCACCCACGAGACGCTGGAGATCGGCGTCATCTCGCCCGAGCCCAAGCCCGCCGAGCGCGGCCTGGGCGTCGGCGAGGTGGGCTACCTCATCACCGGCGTGAAGGACGTCCGCCAGTCACGTGTCGGCGACACCGTCACCTCCTCGGCCAAGCCGGCCGGCGAGATGCTGGCCGGCTACGAGCACCCCAAGCCCATGGTGTTCTCGGGCCTGTACCCGATCGACGGCGACGAGTACCCCGAGCTGCGCGAGGCGCTCGACAAGCTCCAGCTCAACGACGCCGCGCTGGTCTACGAGCCGGAGACGTCGGCCGCGCTCGGCTTCGGCTTCCGCGTCGGCTTCCTCGGCCTGCTGCACATGGAGATCGTGCGTGAGCGGCTGGAGCGCGAGTTCGGCCTGTCGCTGATCTCGACCGCCCCCAACGTCGTCTACCGCGTGGTCATGGAGGACGGCAGCGAGCTCACGGTCACCAACCCGTCGGAGTTCCCCACCGGCGGCAAGATCGCGCAGGTCTTCGAGCCGGTCACCAAGTCCACGATCCTCGCGCCGTCCGAGTTCATCGGCGCGATCATGGAGATCTGCCAGGGCCGTCGCGGGCAGCTCAAGGGCATGGACTACCTGTCGGAGGACCGCGTCGAGATCCGCTACACGCTGCCGCTCGGCGAGATCATCTTCGACTTCTTCGACCAGCTCAAGTCCCGCACCCGCGGCTACGCCTCGCTCGACTACGAGCCCGCCGGCGAGGAGGAGGCCGACCTGGTCAAGGTCGACATCCTGCTGCAGGGCGAGCCGGTCGACGCCTTCAGCGCGATCGTGCACAAGGACAAGGCGTACGCCTACGGCGTCGACATGGCCAAGAAGCTGCGCGAGCTGATTCCGAGGCAGCAGTTCGAGGTGCCCATCCAGGCGGCCATCGGCGCCCGCGTCATCGCCCGCGAGAACATCCGCGCCATCCGCAAGGACGTCCTCGCCAAGTGCTACGGCGGCGACATCTCCCGCAAGCGCAAGCTGCTGGAGAAGCAGAAGGAGGGCAAGAAGCGCATGAAGATGGTCGGCCGCGTGGAGGTCCCGCAGGAGGCGTTCGTCGCCGCCCTGTCGACCGACGCCGGCGCCGACAAGTCCAAGCGCTGACCCTCGCCCGCGTCCGGCCATCGTCCGGCCATCGCCGCGCCCGGTTCCCCGGGCGCGGCTCTCCACCGCTTCTCAGCTGATCGTCGGCTTCCGCGCCCTCAGCAGGTAGGTCGCGAGCATCAGCGGACCCGTGACGGCCTGCGCCACCAGCAACACGGCCAGGCCGTCCGGCGGGGCCAGGAGCGCGACGACGGCCGGCAGGCAGCCGGCCAAGGCGATGTCGACGCCGGTCAGCGCCCAGAGCAGCGGGCCCGTGGGGATGGCGCCGCCCGGGGTGTCGATGACCGGCATGGAGTGGTCGATGGGCCGCCTGCGTGCCATCCGGAGCGCCCCGGCGGCCACGGCGGGCGCGACTGCCGGGCCGAACGCCCACCACGCCCCGGCGGGCAACGCGCCCACCAGCGTCAGGCCGGTCAGCGCGGCGGCCGTCCAGGCGCCGGCGAGGAGCGCGGGCAGCATGGCCCGGGCGGCGAGTGCCGGTCGCAGGCCGACGGCGGCGAGCCTGGCCAGGGTGGGATTATCGCCGTCCCGGCGCGCCCCCGCCACAGCGGCCGCCGCCACGGCCACGGCCCCGGCCAGGACGGCCGCCGCCGTAGGCACTCCCGGTCCGCTGGTCGTGACGCCCAGGGCCTGGGCCAGGATGGCGGGGAGGGCGGCGGAGGCGGCCATCGCGATCAGGCGGCCCGGCCGGCGGGCGAGGCGGCGCCAGTCGTGCCAGGCCAGCGCCGCCGGAGCCGGAAGCGACGGCCACCTCCTGGACCGCAGCCTCCTGGCGCTCCAGTGGTTGTCCTCGGCGATCCAGGTCAGCGCCCCGGGATCGAGGAGCACGGCCGCCCGGGTGACGTGCGCCGCCCGGGTGGAGGCGGCCAGCACGGCTCCGGCCGGCATGCGGTCCAGGGTGGCCCACGCCTGCCGTACGAGGAGAGCGGCTGTCAGGGCGGCCGTCACAGCGACGCCCGCCACGACGGCGGGTGGAGCGGCGGCCACGGCGCCCACCGCTCCCAGGACCGCGTGGAGGACAGCGGGGACGAGCCCTGCCTCGCCTCCCGTGACACCGCCGATCCCTGACACGCTTCCGGCACCCGTCATCAGGTCGGCTCCGGTGAGTGCGGGACGGGCTGTCCGGGAGCCCATCGCCGTCACGCTCAGCACCACGGCCAGCGTCACCAGCGTGCCCGTCGCGATGCCCAGCCAGCCGTCCCAGAGCCTGGACGCCTGCTCCAGAACGGCCAGGGCCATGGTGCTCACCGTCGCGCCCACGCCGACCACCAGGGCCCCGGCCAGCCGCCAGAGGAGCCGGTCCGGCGCGCCGAGCACGGCGAGCAGCGCCACCCCGAGCAGCGCGCCCGCCACCACGGCGGCCACCAGCAGCAGGCGCGCCGTCCGGCCCAGGATTGCGCGCCGTCCCAGCGGCGCCAGCAGCAGCCATGACGCGTCGGGAGCGGACAGCGCCACGGGCCCGGCCGCCCGGGCGGCGGCGGTGAACCCGGCGAAGGCCAGCACGACCAGCGCCAGTCCCGCGCTCATGCGGGCCGTCGTGGTCGCCCCCGCCATGCTCGCGAGCAGCGAGGAGATGGGATGCGCGGCGACGACACCCACGAGGGCGACGCCGAACACGGTGACGTACCGGTCGAGCGCGCTCGTGGAGCCCTGCCGCCGCTGCCGCAGGAACCACCGCACCGCGGCGGGATCAGGGGAGTGCGGGGAGCTCATGCCGTCGCCTGGCCGGCGGGGGAGACCTGGCGTGCGCGGGCCGCCAGGGCGGGGTCGTGCGTGGCCATGACGACGGTGCCACCGCCGGCCGCGTACGCGTCGATCAGCTCGCCGAGCCGTACGCGGAAGGAGGCGTCCAGCCCGCGCTCGGGCTCGTCGAGAAGGAGCAGCCGGCTGGGCCGGAGGAAGGTGGCGGCCAGGGAGAGTCGCTGGCGCTGGCCGGTGGACAGGTTCTGCGGCGGCGCGTCGGCGCGCCCGGCCAGGGCGAAGACGCTCAGAGCCGCTTCGGCGGTCATGCGCGGCGCGCCGTGGACGGCCTGGACGAGTTCCAGGTGCTCGCGGCTGGTCAGGCCGGGGTACCAGGCGGGCTCGTCGGCCAGCAGCGCGACCTCCCGCCAGAACGCGGCGTCGTCGGCGGGTGGGGCCCCGAACACGGTGACTCGGCCCCCGCCGACCGGCTGGAGGCCGGCCAGGCAGCGGAGCAGCGTGGACTTGCCCGAACCGTTCTGGCCCACGACGGCGACGATCTCGCCGGGGGAGGCGCTCAGCGAGAACCCTTCGAGGACGGGGCCGTCACCAAGGGCGACATGGAGGTCTTCGGCGACGACGGTCTGTTCGTACACCGTTCGAGCCTAATCCGTAGATCGTCTCGCGCGGGTTGCTGATGTGCGGCCCGGGCAGCCGGATTCTGTCGGTGGCGCCGTCTAGCGTTGGTGTTCACGAACACCTGTGCGACTGGAGAGAGACATGCTTGCTGCTGAGAGGTTCGAGCGGGCGGCCGTGCTGGGGGTCGCGATGGCCGAGGAGATGCGGCGGCTGCTGCGGCTGCACCTGGTGCCGGCGGATCGGGCGAAGGACGGAGCCATTGTGATCGACGTGCCCTACCCCGACGCGGCCGTGGTCACGGCCGTGCTCGACGTGGCGGCCGACTGTTTCGGGGAGCGGGGTGCCACCCTGGAGGAGACCCGGCAGGCCGCGCTGGAGAAGCTGTTACAGCTGGCGGGCTTCGATGCCGAGTCGCAGCTCAACCTGGCAGGCGCGGTCGCGCGTGACCGTGCCGGCAAGGCGGCCCGCGACCGTGCGGACCGGTTCGCTGACCGGGCCGGCTGGAGCCGCCTGTGACCGTGACGGCACCAGGGGGTGAGGCCCCGCCGGGCGGAGCTCAGGCCGGGGGAGGGCTCAGCAGGCCGCGCACCAGGGCCCGTACCCCTTTGGCGTAGGTGTCGCGGGCCGTCAGCTCCTCCCATCGGCCGCCCAGCGAGGCGATCCTGGGGAACTGCGCCGCGTCGAGGTTCTCGAACACCTGGCTCCGGTACGTCGGCCTGCCGTCCTCGCGCCGGCGCGCGGCGGCCGCGCGCGCGGCGATCTCGCCCGCCGTGTAGTGCCAGATGATCCGGTACGCGTCCACGGCGTCCTCCGCGGTCAGGCCCGCCTGGACGGCCGCGTCGATGATCTGCTCCGGGTACCACAGCGCGCGGGCCGACATCAGATCGTCGGCCCTGAGCACCTCGACGATCCACGGGACATCCATGAGCGCCACGCGCATGGCGACGGCGGCGGCCACGATCCGCTCGCCCGGGTCCGCGGACCCCGCCTGCGGCTCGGGTCGCGGCACGCCGGCCGCGTAGTCGTCCAGGAGCAGCAGGAGCAGCTCGTCCTTGTCGCGCACGTGGTGGTAGAGGGCCATCGGCGTGGCGTCCACCTCGCGGGCCAGCCTGCGCATGGTCAGTGCCTGCGTGCCCTCCTCGTCGATGACGCGGTGGGCCGCGGAGACGATGTCCGCCTTGGAGATCTTGGGGGGTCTCCCCGTGCGCGCCGGCATCCTGCCATGTTACTTTCTATACATGTATAAAAAGTCGCCATGGGCGGCAGTGGGCGTGCTCGCGTTCGGCGTGGCCGTCGGCACCCTCCAGATGACGGCCGTGGTCCCGATGCTTCCCGTGCTGCAACGCGAGCTCCACGCGCCGCTGACCTCCGTCTCCTGGGTACTCACCGCCTCCCTGCTCTCCGGCGCGGTCACCATCCCGCTGCTGTCACGCCTCGGCGACCTGTACGGCAGGCGTCCCGTGGCCGTCGCCACCCTCCTGCTCCTGGTCGCCGGGTCGGTCATGGCCGCCCTGGCCGGCACGCTGTCCGTGGTCATCGCCGGCCGGGCGCTCCAGGGCGTGTCCGCAGCCCTCCTGCCCCTGGCCATGGGCATCGCCCGGCAGAAGGTGACGCGCGACCGGCTGCCCACGGCGATCGGCGTGCTGAGTGCCATGATCGGCGTCGGCAGCGGGGCCGGCATGATCCTCGCGGGCCTGGCCGGAGGCGGCTACCAGGCGCTGTTCTGGACCCTTGCGGGGCTCGGGGCGGCCGGAGTGGTACTGATCATGCTGTTCGTCCGTGAGCCCGTCCGTCTTCAGGCCGCCGGACGTCCCGACTACGCGGGCGCGGCGCTGGTGGCGTCCTGGCTGGTCTGCCTGCTGCTGGCCGTCAGCAAGGGCGCGGCCTGGGGCTGGACCTCGGCGGGCACACTGGGGCTGCTCGCGGCGAGCGTCGTGCTGTTCGCCCTCTGGGTGCTCTCGGCCCGGCGGGCCGTGTCTCCGCTCATCGAGATCCCGATGCTGCTGCACCGGGGGACCGTCGGGGCGACGGTGGCGTCGCTGCTGCTGGGGTTCGCACTGTTCGGCACCATCACCACGCTGTCGTCCGTGGCCCAGGGAAGGCTCGGCGCCTCGGTCCTCCAGGTCGGCCTTTACCTGCTGCCGGCGGCGCTGCTGATGCTGACGGTCTCGCTGCTCGCCGGCCGCCTGATGCGCCGGTTCGCGGCGGCGTCGCTGGTCGGCGCGGGGTCCGTGGTGGTGGCGGTCGCCGCCCTCTGGCTCAGCGTCTTGCACGGGTCGCCGGCGAGCCTGTACGGCGCGTCGGCCGTCCTGGGCGTGGGGATCGGGCTCGGTTACGCGGCGCTCGGCACGATGGCGGTCGAGCATGTCGAGCCGGCCAGGACGGCGGCGGCCGGAGGCGTGAACTCGCTGGTCAGGGTGGTGGGGAGCAGTCTGGCCGGCGCGGTCACGGGAGCGGTGCTGTCCGGCGCCGGGGCGGGGTGGAGCTTCGCCGTCTCGGCCATGGCGGCCCTGGTCTCGGCGATCTTCGGCTTCGTGCAGGGCGTGTACGGCGCCCGCCGTGCCGAGGACGTTCGCGGGGCCGCCGGCGACGGTGCGGCCGGTGCCTCCGGCCGGGCGACGGTGCTCGCGGTCGAGGAGTCGGTGTGATGGGTGAGAAGAACTGCCTGTCTCGCACGAGCTCGGGTTTCTGAAGCGGGGGAAGGGGCCGGAAAAGGGATCGCCGCCGGGGAGCGGCTCGGTTACCGTCGGCGCTATGCGGGTCATCTCGGTAAATGTCGGGAAAGTAGTGGACGCCCCCTGGGCCGGTAAGACCGGGCGCACGGCGATCGACAAGGCACCGGTGCTCGACCGGGTGGAGGTACGCCCCGAAGGGGTCGCCGGTGACGGCCGGGGCGATCTGGTCAACCACGGCGGCGGCGACCACGCCGTCTACGCGTACGCGCGCGAGGACTACGACTGGTGGGAGGCCGAGCTGCGACGTGGGCTGCGTGATGGCAGGTTCGGCGAGAATCTGACGACCGAGGGACTCGACGTCAACGGCGCGGTGCTGGGGGAGCGGTGGCGTGTCGGGTCGGCCGTGCTGGAGGTGAGCGGGCCACGGGTGCCGTGTGTGGTGTTCCGCAACTGGATGGACGAGCCGGGATGGGTGCGCCGGTTCACGGAGGCCGGGCGGCCGGGCGCGTACCTGAGGGTGGTGGAGACGGGCGAGCTGGGCGCCGGCGACGGAGTGCGGATCGTGCACCGGCCGCACGACGGGGTGACGGTGGCCGAGGCGTTCCGGGCGTTCCACGGCGACAAGGAGCTGCTGCGGCGCGTGCTGGCGGTCCCGGGACGCTCCGCCTTCTGGGACGACGTGGCCGGCCGGGTGCTCGGAGCGGCACGTTGACCTGAGCGAGCCCCATCCGCCCGGCCTTGCCGGACCCGCACCGCCGTGGAGGGGAGCCGGGGAAGGCGTGACCCGTGGTCCGGGTGGCCGTAGTGCGGGTGGCCCGTGATGTGGGCCCGTGGTCAGGGTGGTCGGTGGTGGCGGGCAGACTGGAGGTGTGCCATCCACCCTGCCCGACGGCGAAGCCGCGCCCGCCTCGGGCGAGCTCCCCGAGAGCGCGCTGCGCGGCCTCGGCGAGCGCCCGTTCGGCTTCTACGTCCATGTGCCGTTCTGTGTGACGCGCTGCGGCTACTGCGACTTCAACACCTACACCGCCGCCGAGCTGGGCCCCGGCGCCTCGCAGCGCGACTACGCCGACACGGTCGTCGAGGAGGTGCGGCTGGCGCGGCGCGTCCTCGGCGACGCCGACCTCCCGGTCCAGACGGTGTTCTTCGGCGGCGGCACCCCCACGCTGCTGCCCCCGGCCGACCTGGTCCGCGTCCTCGCGGCCGTCAGGGACGAGTTCGGCCTCGCGCCGGGAGCCGAGGTCACCACCGAGGCCAACCCCGAGTCCGTCGGCCCCGCCTCGCTGGAGAGCCTGCGCGAGGGCGGCTTCACCCGCGTCAGCTTCGGCATGCAGAGCGCCCGCGAGCACGTGCTCAAGGTCCTCGACCGCCACCACACCCCCGGCCGGGCCGGGCAGGCCGTGAAGGAGGCGCGCGCGGCCGGGTTCGACCACGTCAACCTCGACCTCATCTACAGCACGCCGGGTGAGTCCGACGACGACTGGCGGGCCTCGCTCGCCGCCGCCATCGAGGCCGAGCCCGACCACGTCTCCGCGTACTCGCTCATCGTCGAGGACGGCACCCGCCTGGCGGCCCGCATCCGGCGCGGTGAGCTGCCCATGCCCGACGACGACGTGGCCGCCGACCGCTACCAGATCGCCGACGCGATGCTCGGCGAGGCCGGGTTCCGCTGGTACGAGGTGTCGAACTGGGCCACGTCCGACGCCGCCCGCTGCCGCCACAACCTGCTCTACTGGACCGGCGGCGACTGGTGGGCCGCCGGCCCCGGCGCCCACAGCCACGTCGGCGGCACCCGCTGGTGGAACGTCAAGCACCCCGCCGCCTACGCCCAGCGCCTGACCGCGGGCGTCTCGCCCGCCCACGCGCGGGAGGTGCTCACCGCCGACGACCGTGAGACCGAACGCCTCATGCTGGAGCTCCGGCTGGTGTCCGGCTACCCGCTGGCCGACGTCGCCCCCGCCGCGCGGACGGCCGTCGCCGCCGCGCTCGGTGGCGGGCTGCTGGAGCCGGAGGCGTTCAAGGGCGGCCTCATGGTCCTCACCCTGAAGGGCCGGCTGCTCGCCGACGCGCTGGTACGCGACCTGGTCAGCTGATCAGACGGACGGAGACCGGGGAAGTGCGCGGGTCCCGGGTCAGGGTGCCTCCGTGACGAAGTCGATCAGTTCCTCCACCCGGCCGAGCAGCTCGGGCTCCAGATCCGCGAACGAGGAGACGGCCCCCAGGATGCGCCGCCACGCCTCGGCGGGCTCCACGCGCCACCCCAGGGCGGCGATCACGCCCTCCTTCCACGGCACTCCGCGCGGCACGTCCGGCCAGGCGGGGATGCGCAGCGCGGACGGCTTGACCGCCTGCCAGATGTCGACGAACGGGTGCCCGACCACCAGCACCTCCGGAGAGGTCACCCGGGCCGCGATGCGGCTCTCCTTGGAGCCGGGCACCAGATGGTCCACCAGGACCCCCAGCCGGCGCCCCGGCCCGGGGCCGAACTCGTCGACGATCGCGGGCAGGTCGTCGACGCCCTCCAGGTACTCGACGACGACCCCTTCCACGCGCAGGTCGTGACCCCAGATCTTCTCGACGAGGGCGGCGTCGTGCACCCCCTCGACGTAGATGCGGCTCTCCTTGGCGACCTTGGCGCGCAGCCCTTCGACCGCGATCGACCCGGACGCGCTGCGCCTCGGCCCGCTCGGCGCCGCGACCGGCCGCACCAGCGTCACGGGCCTGCCCTCCAGCAGGAACGCGGCCGGCGCCAGCGGGAACAGGCGCCGCCTGCCGAACCGGTCCTCCAGCGTGACGGCCTCCTTGTCGCAGGCCACGACCGCGCCGCAGAACCCGCTGTCGGCGTCCTCCACCACGAGGTCGGGTTCGGCGGGCACCTTCGGGATCGTGCCCTTGCCCGGCCGCCGCCAGTTGCCCGCGAGAACATCACCGTCATACACACCGGGGACCGTAGCAAATCACCCGCCTGCCGCGAGGCGCCTGCGGTGGCCGCTGCGCCGTGCCAGGACGACGACGGTCAGGACGACCGCGACCAGCACGCCCGCCCCGGGCAGCAGGAACAGCGCGGCCACGCCGCCCAGCAGCCCGCCGGCGTCCACCGCCGGGCCCACCGCGAAGCGCGCGCCCGATCCCGCGGCCGTGTCGCACTTGAGCTGGTAGCCGCCCGCCTTCGGCACGTTCAGGGCGAGGATGGCCCGCCAGGTGGTCGAGCCCTGCGTGACCGTCATGCTCCCGGGCATCCTGGCCAGCAGCGCCCTGCCGGCGCCGCCGCCGGCCGAGCAGGTGTACTGCACCGGCGAGGCGCTGGCCAGGTACACCACGGGCTCGTCGGCCGGGTCCACGTTCACGGTCACCGTCTCGCCGGAGCCGAACGTCCTCGTCGGCAGCGCGCTCCGCGCCGTGTCCGCCACGCCGCCCGCGAACAGCGCCACCCCGGCCACCACGCACACCAGCGCGAGCCCCCAGGCGGCCCACACCCACCACAGCGGGGGCCGGAGCAGCTTGGGGTCCGCCCGGGGCGCGTACAGCGGGCCGCCGGCGTACATGCCGGACACCGGGAGGGGCCGGCCGCCGTACGGGCCCGTGAGCGGCTGGCCGCCGTAGGGCCCCTGCTCGCCCGAAGGAGAGCCGTAGGGGCCCGGCTGGTACGGGACCTGCGGGTGGGCGGCCTGCTCACCGGTCACCGGCCCCGGCCCGTACGACGGCCCGGACGGCGGCTGGGGGTACGGCGGCTGCCGCGAGTACGGGGCCTGCTGCGGCGGCATGCCGTGCGGCCCCGTCTGGTACGGCGGCTGCCCGTACGGGGGCTGCCCGTACGGGGGCTGCCCGTACGGCGGGGGAGGAGGGGGCTGACCGGGATGGGGGCCGGGCCCGGGCGCCGGGTCGTTCGGCTGGGAGGGGGACTCGTCGGTCATGTCGGCAAGTCTGATCCCTGGAGGCGGGCCCGCGCCAGCGGCAGGATGGCCAGGTGTTATCGCACCTTGTGGGTGAGAGCCGTACACTTGGCACTCGGGAACACAGAGTGCTAGACGGTCGTTCCCCGAGGCAGACGCAGGAGGTGAGCACGTGCTCGACGAACGTAAGCTGGCGGTGCTCCGCGCCATTGTCGAAGACTACGTGTCCACCAACGAACCGGTGGGCTCCAAGGCGCTGGCCGAGCGCCACAATCTCAAGGTCTCCCCCGCCACCGTGCGCAACGACATGGCCGCGCTGGAGGAGGAGGGCTACATCACCCAGCCGCACACCAGTGCCGGCCGCGTGCCGACCGACAAGGGCTACCGGCTGTTCGTCGACAGGCTGTCGCAGGTCAAGCCGCTGTCCGGGGCGGAGCGCCGGGCGATCGAGACGTTCCTGGCCGGGGCGGTCGACCTCGACGACGTGGTCACCCGCACCGTGCGGCTGCTCGCGCAGCTCACCCGGCAGGTCGCGGTCGTGCAGTACCCGACGCTGACCCGCTCGACCGTCCGGCACGTCGAGCTGGTGCCGCTCTCGGAGCGGCGCGTCATGCTGGTGCTCATCACCAACACCGGCCGCGTCGAGCAGCGCGTGGTCGAGCTGCCCGAGGTCGTGGAGGACACCCGCATCGCGCACCTGCGGGCCGTGCTCAACGCCTGTCTCGACGGGTGCGGCCTGAGCGCCGTGCCCGATCTCGTCGCCGACCTGCCCGAGCGGCTGCCCGCCGAGGACCGGCCGGCCGTGGCCACCATCCTGTCGGTGCTGCTGGAGACCCTCGTCGAACGCCACGACGAGAAGATCGTGTTCGCCGGGGCGGCCAACCTCGCCGGCGCCGACTTCACCGTCGGCCTGCGCGACGTGCTGGAGGCCCTGGAGGAGCAGGTCGTGCTCATGCGGTTGCTCGGCGAGACGTCCAGCGACATCCCGTCCGCGCTCACCGTGCGCATCGGCTCGGAAAACCCCTATCTGCACGGCACGTCCATCGTCGCGACCGGATACGGTTCTGGCGACAACCAACTGGCCCGGCTCGGCGTGCTGGGTCCCACGAGGATGGACTACCCCGTGACGATGGGCGCCGTACGCGCGGTGGCACGCTACGTCAGCCAGATCCTGGCTGCATCATAAGAGGTCGATAAGTGGCAAACAGCGACTACTACGCCACCCTCGGGGTGCGCCGTGACGCCAGTCAGGACGAGATCAAGAAGGCCTACCGCAGGCTGGCCCGGGAGCTCCACCCTGACGTGAACCCCGATCCTGAGACCCAGGAGCGGTTCAAGGAGATCACGCAGGCCTACGAGGTCCTGTCCGACGCGAACAAGCGCCAGATGTACGACCTGGGCGCGGACCCGTTCGGCGGCGGCGGGGCGGGCGCGGGGGCCGGCGGCTTCGGCGCGGGCTTCCCGTTCAGCGACATCATGGACGCGTTCTTCGGCCAGGCCGGGGGCGCGCGCGGGCCCCGCTCGCGCGCCCGCAGGGGCCGCAACGCGACCATCCGCGTCGAGCTGGACCTGCGCGAGACCGCGTTCGGCACGACCCGGGAGCTGGTCGTCGACACGGCCGTGCTGTGCGAGGTCTGCCAGGGCGCCGGCGCCGCGCCCGGCACCCACCCCGACACCTGCGACATGTGCAACGGCCGCGGCGAGATCTCCCAGGTCACCCGGTCGTTCCTGGGCCAGGTCATGACGTCCCGGCCGTGCCCCCAGTGCGGCGGCTTCGGGTCGATCATCCGGCATCCCTGCCAGGAGTGCTCCGGCGACGGCCGGGTGCGCACCCGCCGTACGATCAAGGTGCGCATCCCGGCGGGCGTCGAGGACGGCACCCACATCCAGCTGGCCGGCGAGGGCGAGGTCGGCCCCGGCGGTGGGCCGCCCGGCGACCTGTTCCTGGAGATCGTCGAGCGCCCGCACGAGATCTTCGAGCGGCGCGGCGACGACCTGCACTGCACGGTGCAGATCCCGATGACGGCCGCGGCGCTCGGCACGATCCTCACCGTCGAGACGCTCGACGGCTCCGAGGAGCTCGACGTGCGGCCGGGCACCCAGTCGGGGCAGGTCATCACGATGTACGGCCGGGGCGTGCAGCGGCTCAACGAGAGCGGCCGCGGCGACCTGCTGATCCACGTCAACGTCGAGACGCCGTCGCGGCTCGACCCGGCGCAGGAAGAGCTGCTACGGGAGCTGGCCAAGCTCCGGGGAGAGGAGCGCCCTCCGGGTAAGTTCGCACCGGGGCAGCAGGGTTTTTTCTCACGGCTGCGCGACGCGTTCAACGGGAGATGAGGCCGCCGCGGGGTAGAGACGGGCGGACGTGAGCGTCCCCGTCTTCCTGTCCGACGCCCTCGACGGGCCCGAGCTGCTGCTCGACGGGCCCGAGGGGCGTCACGCCGCCGCCGTGCGCCGGCTGCGCGCCGGCGAGCGGGTGGACGTGACCGACGGCGCCGGGGCGGTGGCCGAGTGCGTCGTGCGCGAGGCGCTGAAGGACTCCCTCCGGCTCGACGTGGTCGCCCGCCACGACGTGCCGGCGCCGCGGCCCCGGATCGTCGCCGTGCAGGGCCTGCCCAAGGGCGACCGGGGCGAGCTGGCCGTCGAGATGATGACCGAGGCGGGCGTGGACGTGATCGTCCCGTGGTCCGCCTCGCGCAGCATCACCCAGTGGAAGGGCGACCGGGCGGCCAAGGCGCTGGCCCGCTGGCGCTCCACCGCGCGCGAGGCGGGCAAGCAGGCCCGCCGCTTCCACCTGCCCGAGGTGACCGAGCCGGCCTCCACGGCTCAGGTCGAGGCGCTGCTGCGCGGCGCGGCCCTCGGGCTGGTGCTGCACGAGGAGGCCGCCGAGCCGCTGTCGCGCCTGGAGACTCCGGCCGACGGCGACGTGGTCATGGTCGTGGGCCCCGAGGGCGGGGTGTCGGAGGAGGAGGTGGCCCGGTTCCGGGCGGCCGGAGCGGTGCCGGTGCTGCTCGGGTCCACGGTGCTGCGCACCTCGACGGCGGGGGTGGCGGCGGCCTCGGTCCTCATGGCCCGTACCGGCCGCTGGTGACCCGCCGGCGCCGGGCCGCCTCGCGGGCGCCGGCGGCCCTACTGCGAGGAGAGCGGGCTGGCGTCCATGATCGTGGTGATGGTCTGGACGGTTTGGACGGGCTGCGTCGGGTCGGGGGCGTCGGCCGGGCAGTCGTCGGCGGGGCACGGCACGGCCGCCGGCGCCGTTTCGGTCACCGTGGCGGCCGGGGTGGGCGTCCGGGCCGGGGTCGGCGTCGCGCCGGGACAGTCGTCGCGCGGCTCGGCCGGCCCGCTCGTCGGCCCGCCCGTGGGCTCGTCCGTCTGGTCGGACGTCGGCCCGGGCGTCAGGTCGTCGGCCTGGCCGGAGGTCCGCCGGCCGGCCTGCTCGCCGGTCGGCGTGGGGCACGGGGTGGGGGAGGACGCCTTGGGCGTCGGCTTGCTGGTCGACCTGGCGGTCTCGGGGACGTGCCGCGGTGGCCGCGTCGTGGGATCGGGCAGCACCACGACCTCACGCTCCTCGCTGCGCTGCGGCGGATCGGGCGACACGGCCCGGTTGGTGGAGGACCCCGCGGGCGGGGTCGAGGTGGTGCGGACGTCCTGCACGGTCTCCCGCAGCACCTGGTGGCGCAGCTCGGGGACCACCATCACGATCGTGCCGGCCACCAGCACCGCGCTCGCCGCGGCGGCACCCGCCCGCCACCAGAACAGGTTGCGGATGCCGCGCCGCTCGATGCGGGCACGGATGATCTCCAGTCCGTCCGGCGAGGGCACGACCGTGTCCGCCTCCGCGCGGAGCACACGGCGCAGTACGTCGCCGTACTCGTCGGGGGGCTGGGTCATGACATCTTCTCCAGGACGGAACGCAAGGCGGCCATTCCACGCGCGGTGTGGCTCTTGACCGCTCCCTTGCTGATGCCCATGGCGTGGGCGATCTCAGCCTCGGACAGATCACCGTAGTAGCGAAGGACGAGTGCCTCTCTCTGACGTGCCGGCAGGGCCCGCAGCGCCTCGATCACGGCCGAGCGTTCGAGCTCGCCGATCGCGCCGTTCTCGGCGCTCGGGGCGTCGGGCAGACCCTTGGGAGCATACTTCTCGACGACCGCGCGGTGTCTCAGCACGGATCGGGAGCGGTTGACGACGGATTGGCGCAGGTAGGCGAGTGCCTTGTCGGGGTCGCGCAGTCTCCGCCAGGCGCCGTGGATGGCGACGAACGCGTCCTGCACGACCTCCTCGGCGGTCGCCATGTCGCGTACCAGCAACACTGCGAGACGAACCAATGACCGAAAGTGCGCGCTGTACAGCGCGGTCACGGCCATGTCGGCGTCCCACCCGACCGGCACCGCCCCTAACGACCTGTCGGCCAGAAGGGTCTCGGTGGTCACCTCATGAGGACGCGCGGCCTTCCGAGAGGGTTTACGCTCTTCCGGTTCCTTAGGGGGCATTACCCAGTCGTGTCCTCGCCAGGCGGCCTTGCCCAGACCCTGATTGTCCTGTTGCGCCGAAGTGTCGCATACCCACCCTAACCGCGAGGATCTTCCTACGCACGGCGCGCTCGGTCACCGATTCGCAACAGGGGCAGGGAGTTCGGAACGTTCCAGGCGGGGCGGAAGCAGCATAGCGCGGTGATCACCGTGAGGAGGACGGACTGTCTCGATAGGGTGGGCGCGTGACCGACTGCATCTTCTGCAAGATCGTCGCCAAGGAGATCCCGGCCGAGGTCGTCCTGGAGACCGACCGGGCGCTCGCGTTCCGCGACCGCAACCCGCAGGCCCCGACCCACGTGCTGGTGATCCCCAAGGAGCACCACGCCGACGCGGCGGCGCTGGCCGCTGCCGACGACGGCCTGGCCGACGACGTCCTCAAGGCCGCCCACGCGGTGGCCGTCCAGGAGGGCGTGGCGGACGCCGGCTACCGCGTCGTCCTCAACACCGGGCCCGCCGCGGGCCAGACGGTCTTCCATGTCCACGCGCACCTGCTGGGCGGCCGTGACCTGACGTGGCCGCCGGGGTGATATTGGCGAGAGCGATTCGCGTGGTCCCGGCTACCATGGGCGGAGAAGCACACACGAAGAGACCGGGAGGCATCAGGCCGCTGGCCTGCCCATGTCCGAACTACACGAATCCCGCCGGACCGCACCTCCGACGCGCACACAGGCCAAGGTGCTGATTCCGGACGAATACCCGATGGTCAGCCTCCTGGGCTCCCGTGACGAGCTGTTGCGTGTCATCGAGGGCGCCTTCCGGGCCGACATTCACGTCCGAGGAAACGAGATCACCGTCACCGGCAGCCCCGACGAGAGCGGGGCCGTGGTACGGCTGTTCGAAGAGCTCGTCGAAGTGCTGCGAAGCGGCGGCGAGCTCACGCCCGACGCGGTCGAGCGGAGCATCGCCATGCTGCGCATGACCTCCGACCGGCCGGCCGAGGTGCTCTCCCTCGACATCCTCTCCGCGCGCGGCCGGACGATCCGGCCCAAGACCGTCAACCAGAAGCGCTACGTCGACGCCATCGACCACCACACGGTCGTCTTCGGCATCGGCCCGGCCGGCACCGGCAAGACGTATCTCGCCATGGCCAAGGCCGTACGGGCGCTCCAGGAGAAGCGGATCAACCGGATCATCCTCACCCGCCCGGCCGTCGAGGCGGGTGAGCGGCTCGGCTTCCTGCCGGGCACGCTGTACGAGAAGATCGACCCCTACCTCCGGCCGCTGTACGACGCGCTGCACGACATGGTCGACCCCGACTCCATCCCCAAGCTGATGGCGGCGGGCACGATCGAGGTCGCGCCGCTGGCGTACATGCGGGGCCGCACCCTCAACGACGCCTTCATCATCCTCGACGAGGCCCAGAACTCCTCGGCCGAGCAGATGAAGATGTTCCTGACCAGGCTCGGCTTCAACTCCAAGATCGTGGTGACCGGCGACGTGACCCAGGTCGACCTGCCGGCGGGCACCACGAGCGGGCTGCGCGTCGTGCAGGAGATCCTCGAGGGCATCGACGACATCCACTTCTCCCGCCTGACCAGCGCCGACGTGGTCCGCCACAAGCTGGTCAGCGAGATCGTGGACGCCTACGGGCGCTACGACGCGCTCCAGGAGGCGACGGAGCCCGCCAAGTCGATCCAGCACCGGGGTAAGCGGCGATGAGCATCGAGATCAACAACGAGTCGGGCGTCGAGGTGGACGAGGAGAACATCGTCCGCCTCGCCGCCCACGTGCTCGGCGAGATGGGCGTCAACCCGCTCGCCGAGATGTCCATCATGGTCGTCGACGAGAACGCCATGGCCGAGCTGCACGAGAAGTGGATGGGCGAGCCCGGCCCCACCGACGTCCTCGCCTTCCCCATGGACGAGCTGCGTCCGGGCGGCGGGGCGCGCGGCGACGTCGACGCGCCCACGGATCCGGCGCTCCTCGGCGACGTGGTGCTCTGCCCGCAGGTGGCGGCCCGGCAGGCCGAGGAGGCCGGCCACTCGGCCCGCGACGAGCTCGAACTGCTGTGCACGCACGGCATCCTGCACCTGCTCGGCTACGACCACGCCGAGCCGGAGGAGCACAAGGAGATGTTCGGGCTGCAGGCGAGGTTGCTGGAGGCGTGGCAGGAGGTGCGCGACCCGCGGTGAACGCCTGGTTGCCCCTGGCCGTCGCCCTCGTGGTGATCGGTGGGCTGATCGCCAGCGCGGAGACGGCTCTGACCCGCATCTCACGGGTGCGGGCGGAGGAGTTCGTGCGCGAGGGCAGGCGCGGCGCCGTGCGGCTGCAGGCCATCGTCACCGACCCGCCGCGCTACCTCAACCTGCTCCTGCTGCTCAGGCTGAGCTGCGAGCTGGTCGCCACGGTGATCGTGACGCTGCTCTGCATCGACCGGCTGGGCGACCAGGGGTGGGCGTACGTGACGGCCGCCGCCGTGATGATCGTGGTCAGCTACGTGATCGTCGGCGTCTCGCCGCGCACCCTGGGCCGCCAGCACGCCGAGCCCATCGCGCTGGCCGGGGCGCCGATCGTCTACGGGCTGACCCGCATCTTCGGCCCGCTGCCCAAGCTGCTCATCCTGCTCGGCAACGCGCTGACCCCCGGCAAGGGCTTCCGCGAGGGCCCGTTCACCTCCGAGGCCGAGCTGCGCGACCTGGTGGACCTCGCCGAGGAGCGCCGGGTGATCGAGCCGGACGAGCGCGAGATGATCCACTCGGTGTTCGAGCTGGGCGACACCCTGGTGCGCGAGGTCATGGTGCCGCGCACCGACATGGTCTTCATCGAGCGGGGCAAGACGCTCAGCCAGGCGCTCTCGCTGGCGCTGCGCAGCGGCTTCTCCCGCATCCCCGTCGTGGGGGAGAACGAGGACGACGTCGTCGGCATCGCCTACCTGAAGGACATCATCCGCCGGGTGCACGAGTCCGGCCAGGACGGCGGCACGGAGCGGATCGACTCCACCATGCGCCCGGCCACGTACGTGCCCGAGAGCAAGCCCATCGACCAACTCCTGCGCGAGATGCAGGCGCGGCAGATCCACATGGCGATCGTCATCGACGAGTACGGCGGGACGGCCGGCCTCGTCACCATCGAGGACGTCCTGGAGGAGATCGTCGGTGAGATCACCGACGAGTACGACCAGGAGGCGCCCCGCGTCGAGTCCACGCCCGACGGGGCCCTGCGGGTGACCGCCCGGATGCCGGTGGACGAGTTGGGCGAGCTGTTCGACACGGAGATCGAGGTCGACGACGTGGAGACGGTCGGCGGGCTGCTGGCCCACGCGCTCGGCCGGGTGCCGATCGCCGGCTCGCAGGCGGAGGTGGCCGGGCTCCAGCTCACCGCCGAGAGCCTCGCGGGCCGCCGCAACCGCATCAGCACGGTCGTGGTCCGCCGGGTCACGCCACCGGAGGACGAGGCCGTTCCGGCCGCCGCCGAGCACCAGGACCGCTCCTGACGAGTGGTGCCTGATTGCAGGGATGCGTCATTTGTCAGCAGTTGTGGCAAGCGTTCTACAAGTCTTCTGCAAGCGCGGTGCCCCAGTCTTGTCTCGACGCCCAGTGCGGAGGGTGTCAACGAGGGAAGCGTCCGAACGCCGGGTGGGGTTCGCGGCCGGAGGGCGCTCCCGGGGGGCGGCAACGTCTCGATCATCACGATCGTGGCGTTGCTTGGCGTAAAGGGTGCTCTCGTCCGGAAGGCCGGACGAGAGCACCCTTTCGGCGTTTGAGGCTTTATTGGCGAGTGCAGTGGGTTGT
Organism: Nonomuraea sp. 3-1Str; assembly: GCF_031570565.1. Lineage (NCBI taxonomy): Bacteria > Bacillati > Actinomycetota > Actinomycetes > Streptosporangiales > Streptosporangiaceae > Nonomuraea > Nonomuraea sp. 3-1Str. The sequence continues at coordinate 114,361 of NZ_JALHBK010000009.1, read as the reverse complement.
CCGGTTACACCCCCGGGGAGATCCGCGTGCGGAGGTAATCATGCGACGCGGACTGCGGATCATCGGGCTCGTCACGGCGGCCGGGCTCCTGGCCGGATGCCTGGCGGCGTGCGAGGCCCGGAGGGGCCGGGAGGACAGAGGCACGCATACGAGCACGCACACGAGCACGCACGCCGGCTCGCGGTCGGAGTCCCGGCTGCGCGTGCTGCTCGACGGGCCGAAAGGGTTGCCCGACGGTATCTCGCCCCGGCCCGGCGAGGCGTGGCGGGTGCCGTTCAGGGTGAGCGACCGCGACTGCCGCGCCGCCCTGCTGCCCGCCGGCGGGCGGGCGCCCCAGCGGTCGCTGACCGCGCAGGCGGCCGCCAGCTACCTGGGGGACGGGGTCGGCGAGCAGGTGGCCGTGGGCCTGGCCCGCTACTCGGGCGCCGAGGCCGGGAGCCACCTCGACGCGCTCGCCGAGTCGCTGTCGCAGTGCCAGGCCCTGCGGGCGCCCGGGGGCACGCGGCTCAGGCTGCGCTCGCTGCCGGTCCAGGCGCCCGGCGACCAGGCCGTCAGCGCCCGGCTGCGGGGCAGGCTGCGCGGCTATCCGTACACGATGGACGTGGTGCTGGCCCGCTCGGGCGACACGCTCGTCTCCGTCGTCCACACCGGCATGGCCCGCGTCGAGCCGGGGAGCACCGAGAAGCTGGTCGGCGCCGTCATGAGGATGGCCGGCGCCTAACCTGGTCCTTGTGACTCTCGATCCCGAAGACAACAAGATCATCACCCTGGCCCGTGCCGCCCGCGCGCGCAACGGCTCCGCCGAGGGCGCGGCCGTGCGCGACGAGACCGGCCGCACGTACTCCGCGACCGACGTCGCGCTCTCCTCCCTGCGGCTGTCGGCCGTGCAGGTGGCCGTCGCGATGGCCGTCTCCAGCGGCGCGCGGTCGCTGGAGGCCGCGGCGCTGGTCACCGCCGGCGACGGGCCGGGCGCCGCCGATGAGGAGGTGGTCCGCGAGCTGGGCGTCAAGGCGCTGCTCGTGGCCGGTCCTGACGGCTCGCTGAGGAGCTGACATGCCGATGTCGCCGTACCTGGCCGGGTTGCGGGAGAAGGTCGGGACCGATCTGCTGCTGCTGCCGTCGGTGTGCGGGTGCGTGTTCGACGCGTCCGGGCGGCTGCTGGTGGCCCGCCACGGCGACGTCGGGGTGTGGGCCGCGCCGGGCGGCGGTGTCGACCCGGACGAGCGGCCCGAGGACGCCGTGGTCAGGGAGCTTCGGGAGGAGCTCGGCGTCGAGATCGAGGTGCGCGGCGTGATCGGCGTGTACGGCGGCCCCGAGTTCCGCACCGTCTACCCGAACGGGCACCGCTGCGCGTACGTGATCGCCGTCTACGGCTGCACGCTCGCGTCGGGCACTCCGGTGCCCGACGGGGACGAGATCACCGACGCCCGGTGGGTGAGCGAGGACGAGCTCGCGGGGCTGTCGATGACGCCGTGGTCGCCGCGGGTGCTGCCCGAGGTGTTCGCCTGGTGGCGCCAGCAGACCCGCTGATGGGACACAATGCACTATGTGACCTCGCCAGACAGCCATCGCGCCGGATTCGCCTGCTTCGTGGGAAGGCCCAACGTCGGCAAGTCCACGTTGATGAACGCCCTGGTCGGCACCAAGGTGGCGATCACCTCGTCCAAGCCGCAGACCACCCGCCGGGTCATCCGCGGCATCGTGCACCGGCCCGAGGCGCAGATCGTCATCGTGGACACGCCTGGCCTGCACCGGCCGCGCACCCTGCTCGGCGAGCGGCTGGACAGCCTGGTGCTGTCGACGCTGACCGAGGTGGACGTCATCGGGTTCTGCCTGCCGGCCAACGAGCCGGTCGGCAAGGGCGACCGGTTCATCGCCGACAAGCTCGCCGCCGTCAAGCGCACCCCGGTCGTCGCCGTGGTCACCAAGTGCGACCTGGCGTCCAAGGAGCAGATCGCCCAGCAACTGCTGGCGGTGTCGCAGATCGCGGAGTTCGCCGCGATCGTGCCCGTGTCGGCCGAGCGGGGCGACCAGCTCGACGTGCTGGGCGACGTGCTGATCCAGCACCTGCCCGAGTCCCCGCCGTTGTACGAGGGCGGGCAGCTCACCGACGAGCCGGAGCAGGTGCTGGTGGGCGAGCTGATCAGGGAGGCGGCGCTGGAGGGCGTCCGTGACGAGCTGCCGCACTCGATCGCGGTGGTGGTCGACGAGATGCTGCCGCGCGAGGGGCGCGACGACCTGCTCGACATCTACGCGCACATGTTCGTCGAACGGCCGTCGCAGAAGGCCATCGTCATCGGGCACAAGGGCGAGCGGCTGCGCGACGTGGGCACGCGGGCCCGCAAGCAGATCGAGGCCCTGCTGGGCACCCGCGTCTACCTCGACCTGCGCATCAGCGTCGCCAAGGACTGGCAGCGCGACCCCAAGCAGCTGCGCCGCCTCGGCTTCTTCGACTGACCGCCTCCGCCGACCGGCCGCTCCCGCCGGCTGATCGCTTCCGCCGGCCGGCCGCTTCAGCGGCGGCGGAACACCGTCAGGACGGCGAACAGGATCAGCGCCAGTGAGCTGGCCAGCGCCGCGAACCAGCCGTACCTGATGACCGGGCTCACCGACAGCAGCCCGCCCAGGTCGAGCGAGACCCGGTCCGCGACGCCGCCCGGGTCGGCCACGAACATCACCAGCAGCACGGTCGCGAACGCCCCCGGCAGCGCGGCCAGCGCGGCCACCCACGGGCGGCGGCCCAGCAGCCCCGCCACCCCGAGCGCCAGCGCCGTCAGCCCGGCCAGCAGCGTGTAGACGCCCACGGCGGCGTCGATGCCGCGAACGTCGCTGGTGAGACCGCCGCCGATGACGTCGCTCCTGGCCTCGATGCCCGCCCACGGCAGGACGGCGCAGATGACGAGCAGCGCCGCGGCGACGCTGACGGCCAGCGCGTAACCGCGCCTCCCGCGCCCGGCGGGGCCTTGCTGAAGGTGGTCGGCCACACGGTCACCTTAGGACGGCCGCGCCGCCCCGGCCAGAGCACGCGCGCGGGACTCCTCGGCCGTGCGGACGATCTCCTCCAGGTGATCGCTGTGCGCGCCGTGCCAGTACACCTGGCCGCACACCCGGCACTGCCCGTCCGCGTCGTAGCTGCGCCGCGTCCCCGCCTCCAGCCGGGCGGCGACCGCGCCCTTGTCGGCGGCCGTGAGCTCGCCGTTGCAGGCGGTGCAGCGCGTCCACGGCCGCAGCGGCGGGGCGAAGCGCTCCATCAGGTCGCGGAGCTGATCCTGCGGCCGGGAGCCGTGCACGTACGCGCCGAGCCACAGGGCACGGCGGCGTAGCAGGCCGCGGTCCTGGGTGAGCAGGACCCGCCGCTCCTCGTTGGCCTGCACCACCAGCGCGGGGTCGTCCATGTCGTTGTGGTAGGCGGCGTCGATGCCGAGCAGCCGCAGCCGCCGTGCCAGCGTGCCGAGGTGGACGTCCAGCAGGAAGCGCGGCTCGCGGGGGAGCTGCTGGGGCCGGGGCACCGGGCCGACCTCGACGACGTCCCCGGCCGCGAGCTGGCGGGAGGGCCCGACCCCGTACCCGCCGATGGTCATGGGGCCGACCTCGGTCAGGGGGATGCCGGCCGATTCGACGTGGTGCCCGAGGGTGGAGGTGCCGTCGGGCGTCACCCGTTGCCACTCCTGGCGGCGGCTCACGGGCAGGAACATCCTCAGCTCCGGGGCGATCCGGAGAAGTGCGTCCCGTTGGGTCATATCTCTCATTCTGCGTGATTCGGTAGCGTGAGCTCGTGCCCATGTCCCGCCGCGTCTTCCTCGCGCTCACCGCGCTGGCGGCCACCGGCTGCTCGCCGGCCGAGGACGCGGAGCACGCGATCCGGCTGGCCACCGGGCTGGCGGGCGGGCCGTACGAGGTGCTGGGGGACAGGTTCGCCGCCGAGCTGCGGCGCGACGGCGTCGCGGTCCAGGTGATCAAGACCGCGGCCAGCGTGCAGAACCTGATGATGCTCACCGACGGCCGCGCCGACGTCGGCTTCTCGCTCGCCGACAGCGCCGACGACGCGGTACGGGTACGCCACCAGCCCGTCGCGGCGCTGGCCAGGATGTACATGAACTACGTCCACCTGGTCGTCCGCCGCGACTCCTCGATCCTCGAACCGAAGGACCTGGCCGGGCGGGTCGTGTCCATCGGCGCCGAGGGGTCCGGCACCGCGGTGACCGCCGCGCGGGTGCTGTCGGCCGCCGGCCTGCCGAGCGGCGGCGCGCTGCGGCTCGGCCTGGACGCCTCCATCCTGGCGTTGCGGGAGCGGGACGTCGACGCCTTCTTCTGGTCGGGCGGCGTGCCCACCCCGGCGCTCGCCGCGACGGAGGGCATCAGGCTCGTCCCGCTGGAGTCGCTGGTCCCGGTGCTGCGCCGCACGTACGGGCCGGTCTACGAGCCGGCGGACGTCCCGGCCGGCGTGTACGCGGGGACGGTGCCGGTGCCCACCGTCGGCACCCCGAGCTACCTGATGTGCCGGCGCGACCTCGGCGAGGACGCCGCCTTCACCGTCACGGAGACCCTCTTCCGCGCCCGCGACCGGCTCCAGGCCCCGTCGGCCCCCGGCGGCCGGCTCGACAAGAGGTACGCCATCGGGACCGGCATCGTCCCCCTCCACCCGGGCGCCGCCCGCTACTACCGCTCCGTGTACGGCTGAGGAGGCCTACGCCTTCGCGTACGGCTCGGGCAGGCGGATCTCGACCACCAGCCCGTGCGGGTCGGCGGGCAGCAGCGACAGCGTCGCCCCGCACATCTTGGCCAGCTCGGCGGCGATGGCCAGCCCGAGCCCGCTGCCCGGCACGTTGGCGTGGCCCCCCGACCGCCAGAAGCGGCCCAGCGCGTCGGCCCGCTCCTCCTCGGACAGCCCCGGCCCGTCGTCGGCGACCCGCAGCACCCCGTCCCGCAGCGTGACCGTCACCGTGCCGCCCGCCGGCACGAACTTCTGGGCGTTGTCCAGCGCGATGTCCGCGATCCGGGCCACCGCCTCCGGCACGACCGACATCTCCGGCACGTCCATGTCCAAGGTGAGGCCCTGCGCCGCGTACACCTCGCGCCACACCCCGAGCCGGGCCGGCAGCTCGGCCTCCCTGTCGTCGGGGACCGCCCCCGCCTCCACCCGGGCCAGCGCCAGCAGGTCCTCGACCAGCACGGCCAGCCGGTCGAGCTCGGCCATGGCCTCCTCGAACTCGGCCGATCCGTCGTCGGTCAGATGCGGCTCCAGGTTCTCCAGCCGCAGGCCCAGCACGGTGAGCGGGGTGCGCAGCTCGTGGGAGGCGTCGGCGACGAACGCCCGCTGCCGCTCCATCGCCCCCGACAGCGCGTCGGCCATGGCGTTGAACCGCTCCTCCAGCCGCCGCAGCTCCGTCGGGCCGCCGCCCGGGTGGGCGCGGGCGTCGAGGTGGCCCTCGGCGATGGCCCGCGTCGTTCGGTCCAGCTCGGTGACCGGCCGCAGGACCCAGCGGGCCAGCCGGCGCGCCGCCAGCACCCCGTAGCCGAGCGCGATCAGCGACCCGAGCGCCAGCGCGCCCCACACCAGCCCGACGTCCTGCCGGGCCTGGTCGGTGCGGGCCTGGAGCAGCACCGCGCCCGAGAGCTGGGCGTCGCGGCCCGCCGGCTCGGCCAGCAGCACGGTGGCCGGGCCGAACGGGCCGACCGTCGGCAGGTCCTCGGTGGTGCGGCCGGACAGCGCGAGGCGGGTGGGCTCGGTGTCGTCGGCCTCGAACCGGCCGGCCGTGACGAGGACGCGGCCGGCCCGGTCGCGCACCCGCACCGCCGCGCCGTACAGCTCGGCGTAGCGCACCACCTCGGAGGTCAGGCCCGTGTGGTCGCCGTCGCGGGCGGCCTGGTCGGCCAGCTCCGCGAAGCGGGTGGCGTCGGCGCGCCGGTCCAGCAGCAGGCGGTTGGTGCGGTGGGAGGCGTAGGAGAGGGCCAGGGGCACGGCCAGCGCCGTGATGAGGAAGGCGATCAGCGTGGTGAACGTGATCACCAGGCGGGAGTTCACGCCGGGGAGCCCAGGCGGTAGCCGGTGCCGCGCAGCGTCTCCACCAGGCCGGGCCGGCCCGTCTTCGAGCGCAGCCCCGCGACGTGGACGTCGAGCGAGCGCGACGCCGACAGCAGCGGGTCGCCCCACACCTCGTCGAGGATCTCCTCGCGGCTGCGCACCACGCCCGGCTCGCGGGCCAGCAACGCCAGCACGTCGAACTCGCGCCGCGTCAGCGTCACCGCCGCCCCCGCCACGGTGACCTGCCGGGCGACGAGGTCGATGCGGACGTCGCCGACGCTGACCACCTGCCCCCGGTCCGGCATCGGCCGCGTCCCGCGCCGCACCACGGCCTCCATCCTGGCCATCAGCTCCACCGTGCGGAACGGCTTGACCAGGTAGTCGTCGGCCCCCGAGCGCAGACCGCGCAGCACCTCGCGCTCCTCGGTCCGCGCGGTCACCACGATCACCGGCACCGCCGACACGCGGCGCAGGCGGCGCAGCACGTCGAGGCCGTCCATGTCGGGCAGGCCGAGGTCCAGCAGGACGAAGTCGACGCCCCCCGCCAGGCGGAGGGCGTCGACGGCCAGCCCCGCCCGCGCGACCTGGTGGCCGTGGCGGGCGAGGGCCGTGGTGAGGGCTGAGGCGAGCCGATCGTCGTCCTCGACCAGGAGAACTCGCATGTCGCCAGACTAGAGGCGAACGGGGAGCGATTCCGCTTCGCCCGGCTTCTGCTCGGCCCGGCTCAGGGCCGCGTCGCGGGTTTCGCGCATGGTCAGGTAGACGGCCAGGGACACCGCGGCGCAACCGGAGACGTACCAGTAGAAGCCGGACTCGATGCCCGCGTCCTTGAACCACAGCGCCACGTACTCGGCGGTGCCGCCGAACAGGGCGTTGGCGATCGCGTACGGCAGGGCCACGCCGAGCGCCCGGATGTTCGTCGGGAACAGCTCCGCCTTGACCACCGCGTTGATGGAGGTGTAGCCGGTGATGATGATCAGACCGATCAGCGACAGGACGAACCCGCCCAGGAAGCCGTCCACGCTGCCCAGCGCGGTCATCAGCGGCACGGTGCCGAGCAGCGAGCCGATGCCGAACGTGATCAGCAGCGGCCGGCGGCCGATCCGGTCCGACAGCGACCCGGCGAGCGGCTGCAGGAGCATGAAGACGAACAGCGCGCAGAAGCTGATCAGGGTGGCGGTCTGCTTGGGCAGGCCCGCGGTGTTGGCCAGGTACTTCGTCAGGTAGGTCGTGTAGGTGTAGTACGCGACCGTGCCGCCCATGGTGAGGGCGATGACGAGCAGGGCCTCCTTCTTGTGCGCCATCAGCGCCTTGATGGTGCCGCGCTGCTGGTCGCCGCCCGCGACCTCGCGCTCCTCCTCGTCGTACGCCTCGGTCTCCAGGAGGCTGCGCCGCAGGTAGAACACCACCGCCGCGCCGAGCGCGCCGACGACGAACGGGATGCGCCAGCCGTACGACTTCAGCACCTCCTCCGACATGGTGTTCTGCAGGATGATCTGCAGGCCCAGGCCGACGAGCTGACCGGCCGTCATCGAGACGTACTGGAAGCTGGAGGCCAGGCCGCGACGGCCGGGAGGGGTGGCCTCGGTGAGGTAGGTGGCGCTGGCGGCGTACTCGCCGCCGACCGACAGACCCTGCAGGAGGCGGGCCACCAGCAGGACGACGGCGCCGAAGTAGCCGACGGCCTCGTACGTCGGTGCGATGGCGATCAGCAGCGCGCTGGCCGACATCAGCGTGACCGTGAGCGTGAGCGCGGCCTTGCGGCCCTTCCGGTCGGCGTAGCGACCGAGCAGCCAGCCGCCGACCGGCCGCATGAAGAAGCCCACGGCGAAGATGCCGGCCGTGTTCAGCAGCTTGGCGGTCGTGTCCCCTTCGGGGAAGAAGGAGGCGGCGAAGTAGATCGCGAAGCTGCTGTAGACGAACCAGTCGTACCACTCGACCAGATTGCCTACGGAGCCGCCGACGACCGCCTTCCACGGCACTTTGGGTGTGCTCACTGACGTACCTCCTGGGGGAGAAGTTCCAGGCCAGAGCCTCTCCGCAGAAGGTTGTTCGGAACAAGGGGAGGGGGCTGATATCTAACGCGCGCTTAACATCGAGGCAACGCGCGGGTGGCACGCTGCCCCCTCACACCTGCTCCTGCGGGCGGTCCCTACTGGCGGTAGTTCTCGACCTCGGAGGCGGGGCGGGCGGCGGCGGAGTCCGGGTCCTCGCCGACGCCGCGGCGGGCACGGCGCTGCCTGAGCAGGTCCCAGCACCGGTCGAGGGCGACCTCCAGCTCCTTCACGCGCTCGTTCTCCTCCTCGGAGGTGACCTCGCCCGCCGACAATCTGCCGCGCAGCTCGTGCTCCTCGGTCACGAGGTCGTTGATCCGGCTCAGAATCTCGTTGTCACGCATGCCCGAGACTCTACTGATTACGTGATAGAAAGCGCCCTATGTCTGGTATCGCGCTGGTAAGAAAGCCCGGGCCGCGGATCGCCGACGGCCTCGTCACCCACATCGAGCGCGAACCCGTCGACCCCGAGCGCGCCCTCGTCCAGCACGAGGCGTACGTGGCCGCCCTGGCCGCGGCCGGCTGGCGCCCCGTCCACGTCGAGCCGGCCGACGACCTTCCCGACGCGCCGTTCGTCGAGGACGCCGTCGTGGTCTCGGGACGGCTAGCCGTACTGACGCGACCCGGCGCCTCCGAGCGACGGCCCGAGGTGCCGTCGGTGGAGAAGGCGGTGCGGGCGCTCGGCCTCAGCGCCGTGCGCGTCACCCGTCCCGGCACGCTGGACGGCGGCGACGTCCTCCAGGTGGGCGCCACCGTGTACGTCGGCAGGTCGGCCCGGACCAACGACGAGGGCATCGCCCAGCTGACCGCGCTGCTGCCCGAGCGCCGGATCGAGCCCGTGGGCCTCGACGGCGTGCTGCACCTCAAGTCGGCCGTCACCGCGCTGCCCGACGGCACCCTGATCGGCGACCCCGCCCGCGTCGACCTGCCCGGCCTGCTCGAACCCGAGGAGGAGTCCGGCGCGCACGTGGTGCTGCTCGGCGGCGACCGCGTCCTCATGGCCGCCTCCGCCCCCCGCACCGCCGCCAGGCTGGCCGGGCGCGGGCTCGACGTGACCACCGTGGACATCTCCGAGTTCGAGAAGCTGGAGGGCTGCGTCACCTGCCTGTCCGTCCTCGTCCCCTGACCGTTTCCGCTGGCAGTTCGTCTGATATCTCAGCATCCGAGATCCTGGACGGCGCACGGCGAGACGTCTGGTAGCGTGCAGGACATGCTGCGCGGACTCCTTCTTAGCCGCCGCGGCGGGGGCCTCTGAGGCCGGCTCCCTCGCCGCGGGGCGAGTCATGCGCGTCGGCCGTTCGCATCGACCGACGAGGAGACCCGACATCATGACAGCTCAGCAGCCCAGCCCCATGCCGTTCCATCGCTACCAGCCCTTCCAGCCGGTACGCCTGACCGACCGCACGTGGCCCGACCAGGTGATCACCAAGGCGCCCCGCTGGTGCGCGGTCGACCTGCGCGACGGCAACCAGGCGCTCATCGACCCGATGGACTCCCACCGCAAGCTGCAGATGTTCGACCTGCTGGTACGCCTGGGCTTCAAGGAGATCGAGGTCGGCTTCCCGGCCGCCAGCCAGACCGACTTCGACTTCGTCCGGCAGATCATCGACGAGGGCCGCGTCCCCGACGACGTCGTCATCCAGGTGCTGACCCAGGCCCGGCCGGAGCTCATCGAGCGCACCTTCGAGGCGATCGAGGGCGCGAAGCAGGCCATCGTCCACCTCTACAACTCCACCTCCACCCTGCAACGCCGGGTCGTCTTCGGCCAGGACAGGGACGGCATCACGGCCATCGCCGTCGAGGGCGCCAAGCTGGTCAAGAAGCTCGCCGACGCCACCGACGTGGACGTGTACTTCCAGTACTCTCCCGAGTCCTTCACCGGCACCGAGCTGGAGTACGCGGTCGAGGTGTGCGACGCCGTCAACGACGTGTGGCAGCCCACCCCCGACCGCAAGGTCATCGTCAACCTGCCCGCCACCGTCGAGATGGCCACCCCCAACATCTACGCCGACCAGATCGAGTGGATGCACCGCAACCTCAGGCACCGCGACTCGATCGTGCTGTCGCTGCACCCGCACAACGACCGGGGCAGCGCCGTGGCCGCCGCCGAGCTGGGCTACATGGCGGGCGCCGACCGCATCGAGGGCTGCCTGTTCGGCAACGGCGAGCGCACCGGCAACGTATGCCTGGTCACGCTGGGCATGAACCTGTTCTCCCAGGGCATCGACCCCGAGCTCGACTTCAGCGACATCGACGAGATCCGCCGCGTCACCGAGTACTGCAACCAGCTGCCCGTGCACCCGCGCCACCCGTGGGGCGGCGAGCTGGTCTACACCGCCTTCTCCGGCTCCCACCAGGACGCCATCAAGAAGGGCTTCGAGCACCTGGAGAAGGACGCCCAGAAGGCGGGAGTGCCCGTCGAGGAGTTCACCTGGGCCGTGCCGTACCTCCCGATCGACCCCAAGGACATCGGCCGCACCTACGAGGCCGTCATCCGGGTCAACAGCCAGTCCGGCAAGGGCGGCGTCGCCTACATCATGAAGGCCGACCACCAGCTCGACCTGCCGCGGCGGCTGCAGATCGAGTTCTCCAAGGTCGTGCAGGCGCGCACCGACAGCGAGGGCGGCGAGATCAGCCCGGCCGCCATGTACGAGATCTTCCAGGACGAGTACCTCCCCACCCCCGCCCACCGCTGGGGCCGGCTCGGCCTCATGGCCCACCGCCACGAGTCGGTGGCCGACGACGTGGACCGCATCAGCGCCGACGTACGGGTGGACGGGGAGATCCGCGAGGTCGCGGGCACCGGCAACGGCCCCATCTCGGCCTTCATCGACGCGATCGCCAAGGTCGGCGTCCAGGTGCGGGTCCTCGACTACGTGGAGCACGCGCTGAGCGCCGGCTCCGACGCCAAGGCCGCCTCGTACGTGGAGTGCGACGTCGACGGCCAGGTGCTGTGGGGCGTCGGCATCGACGCCAGCACCACGACGGCCTCCCTCAAGGCGGTCATCTCCGCGGTCAACCGCGCCACCCGCTGACCGCCGCTCCCCAGGCCCCGGATCCCGCACGACCTGCGGTGATCCGGTAACCGGCACACGCCCACAAGGCCGCGTACCGCCCCCACTCGACCGCGTTCCCCGACCAGGGGGAGACGCGGTCGAGTCGTGTCCGGCCCTGTGTCGTCCGGTGCCGTGTCGTCCGGTGCGGTGCCGTCCGGTGCGGTGCCGTCCTCACACGCCGATCGTGCCGTCGATCCGCTCACGGAGCAGGTCGGCATGGCCGTTGTGCCGGGCGTACTCCTCGATCAGGTGGATGAGCACCCAGCGCAGCGACACCCTCCCGCGCCACGCGTCATCGCCCTCGACGTCGAGATCGGGCGCGTCGGCGACGAACCCGTCGGCGAACGCCACCTCGGCGCGCCACGCCTCCCACGCCGCCGCGACGACCGCCGGATCGGGCACCGCCCCGTCGAAGTCCCCATCAGGATCCGCCGGCGACGAGAACAGCGGCTGCACGTCCTGGCCCCCCAGCACGCGCCGGAACCAGCGGCGCTCCACGTCGGCGAGGTGCCGGACCAGCCCCAGCAGCGAGAGCGTGGAAGGCTGCACCGACCGGAGGGACAGCTCCGCGTCCAGGCCCGAGCACTTCATCTCCAGCGTCGCGCGCTGAGCCCGCAGGACGTCCATGAGCATCCACCGCTCGTCACCTGTGGCGGGAGTGCTGAACCGGCGGTCATCGGCCGTCGGGAACAGCCCGCCCCTTCTCCGCCTGCCGCCCGCAGCCTCATGCCGCTCAGGGGCCGGCCCATGGAGGGGCAGCCGTTTGGTCAGTGCCGTGACACGGTTGCGCGGACCGAACACCGCGACGGCGACCTGGTCGATCTTGTCGCCTGGCGTCACGGCCAGCGCTGCGAGATAGTCGTCGTAGTCACGCGCCCGCCGGGCCACCTCATTGAAGCCCACGGTGACCAGGTCCTCGCCGGCGCGCGCCTTCGCGTACAGCTCACGCAACTGCTCCGGTGTGGCACTCAGCACGGGCACCGGATGAGGATTCAGCCCGGCGTGCAGGCCGCCCGAGGCATCCTTGGCATCGGCCGCCGGCGCGACGGGCAACCGCCCGCCCATGCTCAGCCCCAGCACAGCCGCGGCGTTCACCGCCGAGGCGGCAGGCAGATCGGCACGGACGACCAGAACCAGCTTCGTGGGCAGGGCCATGAGGACGCACTCCAACGCTCGTCAATGCGGACATCGGAGAAGGTAGCCATGGTCGCGCCCGTAGCGTGGCGCAGGCGAACGGTTGGCCGGAATGGAGGGCGTTCCGGGGCTCCGGCTGAACGCCGGCAGCACGATCGGCGAGGGTCTTCGATCAGTTGATCGGTGCCTAGCGGCCGGGGGTGCAGTGGTGAAGGACGCCGTAGCGTTTCTGGGCGATGCGCATGAGCTCCGTCATGTCCTTGATCGCGTCCCTTCCCTTGGCGACCTGGGGGAGAAGGATGTCGATTAGCCGATCTTCGCCGCCGCAGCGGAACTTCGCGCTCACCTGGTAAGGCGGGTCGCCGACTGGTGGATCAGGCAGGTATGCGGCCATGCCGTCGCCGAGCTCGGCGGGGAGCGCGACTCCACCATGACCGGTGTAGACCTTGCGTCTGTCCTCTATGAGCAGATCCAGGTGGTCGCGAGGCATCCCGCGGCCCTCCTGCATCCACCACACCTCCAGAGACCGGGGGACCGTGTCGGGAGCCCGGCAGTCACCGTTTCTCTCATTGCCGTCGGTCTTCTCGGCTAGGGAGCCGGTCACGCCACTGACGAGACGAAACGCCTGTTCGGGGATGAGAGCGCAGACATACGGCGCGGATTCCACCACCGGCTGGAGAGGCGAAGCCGGCGTGGAGGCGATGTCGCTTTTGGGGCTACAAGCTGCGACAAGCAACCCGAGAGCCCCTAGAGCCACAAGAAGACGTCTCATTCGTCACCTCCGGAGGAGGGGTCAAGACCGAGATAGGCATGGACGTCGTCGTTTGCGCCGAAGGTGGTTCTGAAGTCATTGAGCAACTCGCTGCTTCCGCTTGCTCTGCGGGCCCATTTGAGGAACTTGCTGTAGTCCTCAGGCGTCATTTCGGTGAAGGGCTTGAGCGTCGCCGGGCTTCCGGCGGCGAATGGCTGCCCTCCCAGGTCCAGTCGGTCGAGCATGCCTTTGTTCAGCATCGCTGTGGCCAGTAGCTGCTCCGCCAGCCGCTCTACCGCCTCCTGGTCATTCGCGAGCGTCTGATACGTCTCATCCAGACCCTTCCCATGCTCGGACATCCGCTGCGCCACCTGCTCGGCCAGTTGGTCGTACGCGGCCCCCGCCAGCTTGTCGTACCCCGAGCTGACCAGGTCGCCGAACGCCCCGGTCGCCAGCTCGCCCACCCGCCTTGCCCCCGGCACCGGGAGCAACCCGATCGCGTCGCCCACCATGGACTTGAGCGCCTCGTCGGCCTTCTTGTCGTCCAGCCCCTGGGCGATGAGCACCTGGCGGCGGATCTCCACAATGTGGCCGAAGGGGCGTGCCTCCTCCACAGTCCGGTCCGTGAGGAACTGCTTGATGTCCGTGCCGGGCGGGAGCGTGGCGCCGAGGGCCGCGCGCATGTGCTCGGTCTGGGCTCTCACCAGAGCCTCGAAGGCGTCGTCGTCGGAAGTTGCCAGGGCCAGCGCGTACGACATGTCCTTGGCCGCCACCTCGCCGAAGGTGGCGTGGTTCAGGAGGAGCCGCGACAGCTCATCGACGTTGGCCGCGAGTGCGAGGCCCAAGGGCCGGCGCAGGGGAGCGTAACGGTCGAACAGGTCCCTGTCCCTGATCTCCAGGTTGCCGCTGTCGTCCTTGCCGAAGGCGCCGCGGACCTCGTCGGAGAGGGTCTTGGTCATCTGGGCGGCCAGCATTTTGGAGGTCTCGTCCCGGCCGGTCGTCGCGGTCACCAGCATGTCGTTGAACGGCTGGTAGTCGCCCAGGTAGCGCGAAGCCTCCCATCTTGTCGTCAGCAGGTAGTGCAGCGCGGACTCCTTCGATCCGGCCGGCGTGTGGTTCAGCAGCGCCTGGGACGCTTCCCGGCTCGACTTCGCCGCGTGGAACAGGTCGTCCACCACCGATGACCGGCCCCCCGCGCCGGGAGCGCCGACTTGCGGTCCGGGTCTCAGCGCGGTGCCGAGGCCGAGTGCAGCCGCCAGGTCGATGATGGGCGTCTGGATGCCCCAGAGGGCTTGGCCCACCTTCCACTCGTCCTTGCGCCGCTCGTACTCGTACGCGATCACGTCCCGCCCGACGACCTCCATGAACTCCTTCGAGAACGGCGTCCGCCCGTCGTGGGCCGCCCAGACGAGCGCCAGGGCCTGGTATCCGGAATAGGCCGCGCCGTTGCCGACCCTATGGTCGGCCCGGCCCTCCTTCACCAGGTCCGTGAGGAAGGTTTCGCCCAGGTACGCGGGACTCTTGGGGTCGGTTCCCCTGGCCAGGGCCGTGGCGAGCATGCGCAGGACCTTCGCGCCCTCCGCCGAGAGCCGCGCCGCGCCCTCGGGATCATCGTGCACCTTGGCCTCGCGTACCCGGCCGGCGAGCGAGCCGGGCAGCCGCGTCGCGCCTGCTGCGCCGAGCGCGCCCAGGAATGCCTTGACGAACTCCGCGTCCCCGGTCCGGGAGGCGTACCTCTCCAGCCCGGGCAGCGCCGCCTCGTCCCCGTCGGCCGCCTTGAGCGCGGCGCGGGCCGCCAGCGTGCCGTCCAGCAGCCCCTGGGCGGCCTCCAGGGCGTCGGGCATCTCCAGGAAGCTCCCGGCCGGCGTGCTCCGGCCGAACGTGACCTTCTGCCGCTGCAGCTCGCGGACCAGTTGCTGCCGCCGCCGCAGGTCCGCGGCCTGCGCGGTGACCCGTTCGGCGAGCTGCCGCAGCCGCGCCGCCGGAGCTGTGTCGAGGCCCGCGCTCTGCAGCTCGCCGTGCAGGGCCGCCGCCAGCTCCTCCAGCCGTCCGGCCGCCTCGGTGTGCCTGCCCGCCATCGTGTCGAACTCCGGCTGCTTGACCCCGGTGAACTCGGTCATCGCCGGTCCGGAAGCGAGGCCAGCTTCTCGTCGGCGCTGTGCACGGCCTGGGTGAGCGCGGCCCGCAGCTCTCGCTGGTCGGCGTGGATCTGGGCGTCGAACCTGGCTCCCGTCGGCCCCACCCACGCGTCGTTCTCCATCAGGCGGCAGGACGGGTCGAGCGCCCACCAGTGCTCGTCCGACAACCGCTGGATCCGCTCCGCCACGGCCCGCATCGCCTCGCGATCGAGATCAGCCACGATGATCCCCTCGTACGGCTCGCTGCTCAAGAACCAGATCAGGAGGCGGCGTCCCCCGGTTTTCACACCGTAATCAACATCACGTCAACGGAACAAGCTCAACGTCGCTGAAAGGCATAGCTCGTTCGATTTTTGTTCGGGATTGGGTGGTTTTGCCCGACTGGGGTGGCTCCGTAGGCGCTCCTGCTGCAGGTCGGTCACCGACCGCGCGCAAGCCGTGCACCGCATGTCCCGCTTTATCGCCCGTGGCCTCGCCATCCTGGGCCGCACTGGCTCTTTTGCTCACGACGGGAAACTTCGACTCAGTTCTATTTTCGCGCGCGCGTTGGGGATTCTGCTATTTCCTGTGCTTCTTCGTGGTCTGGTCCTGGCGTGCCGGCGGCGAGTCTCGGCGGCTCAGCCGCCATCCGGTCGTCGCCCAGCACATCCCCCAGAGCAGGAAGAACGGCGACCACAGCAGCAGATCCCAGCGCGCCAAGGTGCGAGCCAGCGCGGCGTGCTCGACCGGCGGCGGGCGGACACCGGTCAGCAACAGTGCGTCGCCGACGAAGCCGAACCCCACCCCTCCGATCGACCGGGCGATCATGAAGATCCCCAGCGTCCAGGTGACCATGAGCAGGAGCCGGCGCGGGACTCTCGCACCCCAGGGCCGCACGGTGGCCAGCGCGACGATGACACCGACCACCGCGGCACCGGCCAACACCCAGTGGCTCGCCACGAACAGGGGATCACGTGCGAGCAGCCGTTCGCGCAGGTGTGGAGGCAGCGGGTCCTTGTCGGCCAGCGCATCGGCCCCCAGCGCCTGGGCGAGCTTCATCGATCCGTACGCCGCGGCGCACGCCGCAGCCCCGTACGCGCCCGCCCTCGCTTGGTCAGCCCGCGACACGTCTGGTCGCCACGGTGTACGACTTGGCCATCTCCAGGACCAGCCCGATCACGACGACCCCGAGGACTCCGTGGTACCACTGCCAGCCCACACCGATGCCCACGAACCCGTCCAGGATCATGATCCCCGCGCCGCCACCGACGGCCAGCAGCATCCCGGCCAGCACGAGCAGCATCAGTGGTCTCGGCACCCTGCGCCCCAGCGCCGTGACCGTGGCGATGGCGACGCACGCACCGAGCACCCCGGTCGCGGCCGCGAGCCACTGCCCGGCGGCCGCGTCCAGGAAGTAGCTCTCGGTCTCGGCGGCAGACACGGGCGGGCCGCCCGGGAACCCGAGCCGGGCCTGCAGGGCGAAGGCGGCCTTTCCCACGGCGTACCCGAGGAACAGCACCGCCATCGCGTACGCCGGCCAGCGTCGTGGATGATCAGAATGGGCCATGGCAACGACGGTAGAGGCCGCTGACCAGGGCGTCATTCCCCCTTGCGGGGGATGAGCCTCCCCCGCGAGGGGGGACGGCGCCTTCGCCAGCCGACAAGCTCGTCGGGTGGCCATGCCATGATCAACTCGGCTGAGTGAGCCCGATCATGGCACCCAGCACGCGGACCGAGTGGTCGAACACCGGCCCGTTGTCCTGGAAGGCGCCCTCCAGTTGGCCGAACACCTCGAAGTTCACCCAGCCGTACAGGGACGTCCACGCGGACAGGGCACGGAGCAGCACGTCGCCGGGAACATCAGGCATGAACTCGCCGAGGCTCGCCTCCGCCTCGCCCACCAGCGCCGGATCGGTCTCGAGGGGGGCGGCCGGCGCCAGCGCCCCGGCCCGCTGGGCGTCGGAGAGGATCCGGCCGAAGACCACCAGGTCGCGCACCCGGGGCCCGATCGTGTCCTGCGGCGCCTGGTAGCCCGGCACCGGCGAGCCGTACAGCAGCGCGTACTCGTGCGGGTGCGCGAGTGCCCAGTCGCGCACGGCGTGGCACACGGCCGCCCACCTGGCCGGGAAGCGGTCCGGCGGCGTGGCGGCGTCGGCGCGCTCGACGGCCTCGCCGAGCGCGTTGTAGCCGTCGATGATCAACGTGGTCAGCAGGTCGTCGCGGCTCGGGAAGTAGCGGTAGATGGCCGAGGACACCATGCCCATCTCCCGCGCCACGGCGCGCAGGGACAGGCCGCCGGCTCCCTCGGTGGCGAGCTGCCTGCGGGCGATGTCCACGATCTCCCGGGTCAGCTCGGCACGGACACGTTCTCTCGCGGTGCGGCTGGCGGTCATGCCCACGACGCTACCAGAGCGCCGGAAGGAAAGGAGAGCACCGCTCTTGACGATGGGTGCTCTTTTGAGAGAGCATTGCTCTCGTAAGCGAACGGCAGTCACTGGAGGTTCACATGCTCGCCATCGCCAAGGGCGCCAACCTGGCCCTGATGTTCGTCCTGGAGCTGGGCGTGCTGGCCTCCGCGGCCTACTGGGGGTTCACGGTGAGCCCGAACTGGGCGGTCAAGCTGCTCGCCGGTCTGGGGGCCCCGGCGCTGTTCATCGCCGCGTGGGCGATGTTCGGGGCGAACGGCGGGGCCAACGCCGTGGTGCCGCTCACCGGAGCCGCCCGTGCCCTCCAGGAGATCGTCTGGTTCGGCGGCGGCGCGCTCGCGCTCTACGCGGCCGGCCTGGCCACCCCGGCCGTCCTCTTCGCCGCTGCCTTCGTCGTCAACGCGGTCCTCCGCATCGTCTGGAAGCAGGTCTGACCATGGGTGCGCGTCACTCCAGGCACCGCGGGCTACGCTCTCCGGATGAAGACAGCAGTGATCGGCCTGGGTGACATCGCCGAGAAGGCGTACCTGCCCGTGCTCGCCGCCCAGCCCGGCCTCGACCTGCACCTGTGCACCCGCGACCGGCGGACCCTGGACCGGCTCGGCGACGCCCACCGCGTCGCGGCGAGGTTCACGTCCGTCGGGGAGGTGATCGAGGCGGGGGTCGAGGCCGCGTTCGTCCACGCCGCCACGGCCGCGCACCGCGAGCTGGTCGAGCCGCTGCTCAAGGCGGGGGTGCACGTCTTCGTGGACAAGCCGCTCGCCGACAACCTGCCCGACTGCGAGCACCTCGTACGCCTGGCCCACGCCGAGCGCCGCTCCCTCATGGTCGGCTT
Source organism: Nonomuraea sp. 3-1Str (assembly GCF_031570565.1). NCBI lineage: Bacteria > Bacillati > Actinomycetota > Actinomycetes > Streptosporangiales > Streptosporangiaceae > Nonomuraea > Nonomuraea sp. 3-1Str. The sequence goes on along the minus strand of NZ_JALHBK010000009.1, from coordinate 95,963 downwards.
CAACCGCAGGTACGCCCCCGGCTACGTCGACCTCGCGGCGCTGCCCCGCGACCTCGTCCTCATGCAGAAGAACCGCGCCGACCGGCCGGAGGACCCCCGCCGGATGGTCTTCGACGACTTCATCCACGTCGTCGACACGCTCCGCTTCCTCGCGCCCGGCGAGGTCACCGGCACCAGGATCCGCACCCGCGTCACCGGCGGCCTGGCCGAGCACGTCGTGCTGGAGCTGACCGGCGACGGGTTCACCGCGATCGGCTCCATGTGCCGGGTGAGCGGCGCCGCCGAGGAGAGCTGCGAGGTCATGGGCGGCGGCGTCAAGCGGCGGGTGGTCAACCTCGGCGACGTGGTCGACTACGCGGCGGGGGAGACGCTCGTGCGCCGGCCCGACTGGGTGCCGGTCGCCCGGCAGCGCGGCATCGAGCAGGCCTGCCTGGAGTTCCTCGACGCCGTGCACGCCGGCCGCCTGCTCACGGCCGACGACGCGCTGGTCAGCCACGCGATCTGCGAGGACATCGTGCGGCAGGCCCAGACGGGGAACACGTCCGCGTCGAACGGAACAGGCTCGAAGGGCGCGACCGGCTGAGAGGTGCGCTCGGTCGGCCGGGCGTTCGCGGGCCGGCGCTCGCTCATCCACCGGTCGGACTCGCTCAGCATCCGCCCGAACTGCCGGCCGCCGAGCCGGGTCAGCACGGTGAAGCCGCTGCGGTCGCTCAGCGGGCTGGAGGACGAGACGACGCCCGCCACCGCCCCGTCGTACAGGGCGGGGCCGCCGCTGCCGCCGTCCGGGGCGTGGCAGTTGCGGGTGACCAGCACCCCCGGCCCCCGGGCGATGCCCTCGGAGGCGTCGCCCAGGCAGTGGTACAGCTCCATGCCCGGGTACCTCCTGCCCGCCGGGTAGCCGAGCAGCTCCAGGCCGCGCAGCGAGGTGCCGGGTCGCGTGCGCAGCGTCCGCAGCCCCGGCCCGGTGACGTCCTCCAGGGAGCGTCCGCGCCGGGCGACCCCGACCAGGCCCACGTCGTACGGGAGCTGGGCCTCGGTGTCCGGCCCGTCGCGCCACCGGTCCGGCACCCACGTCCGCACGGCCCGCCACACCCCGAGCGGCGGCCGGCCGTCCGCGAATCCCGGCAGGAACGACACCTCCCGCATCCTCCTGCCCCGGTCGTACAGGCAGTGGGCGGCGGTGAGCACCAGGCTCCGGCTGCGCGACCTGATCACCGCGCCCCCGCACAGCACGGTCCGGCCCGTGACCGGGTCACGGGCCAGCACCACGCCGGCCAGTCTCCGCTCCCCGGTGTAGGGCGCGGGGACGGGCGCGTACCCCAGCCGGTCGCCGCCCGGTGTCATGACGTCGTGGTGCGGCACGGACCGCGACGCGGACATCTGGGGCGCCGACGGATGGAGGAGGGCGAGGGGCAGGGTGAGGGACAGCACCGACCTGAGCACGTACCCCACCCTAGATCCCCGATGATCAGTGCCCTGACCTGCGACACCACGGTTTACCCAACCTAGGTGCGGCCCCGGGCGCGGTCGCTCAGGGGTACAGGCCGCGCATCCGGTGCGCCTCGGCGACCCGGCCGACGCCGATGACGTGCGCCGCCTGCCTCAGGGTCAGGCCGCGCTCGCCGGCCAGCGACCGGACCTCGCCGAACGCGCTCTCCATGAGGTCGCGCAGTTTCACGTCGACCTCCCCGGCGCTCCAGGAGTACGCCTGCATGTTCTGCACCCACTCCAGGTACGACACGATCACCCCGCCCGCGTTGGCCAGGATGTCGGGGACGACCGTGGTGCCGCCGGCGGCGAGGATCTCGTCGGCCTCGGGCGTGGTGGGGCCGTTGGCGCCCTCCACGACCAGGCGGGCGCGGATCCGGGGCGCGTTGGCGGCGGTGATGACGTTCTCCAGCGCGGCGGGCACGAGCACGTCGACGTCCAGCTCCAGCAGGTCGTCATGGCCGAGCGCGTCGGCGTGGGGGTAGCCGAGCACCCCGCCCGCCTCGGCGGCGTGGGCGCGCAGCGCGGCCACGTCGAGCCCGCCGGGCGCGTGGACGGCGCCCGAGGCGTCGGACACGGCGACGACCACGCAGCCCGCGTCGGCCAGGTACTGCGCCGCCAGGGCGCCCACCTTGCCGAAGCCCTGCACGGCGACGGTGACGCCGTCGGGCGAGCGGCCGAGCGCGGCCAGGGCCGCGATCTGCACGCCGCGCGAGGTGGCGCCGGCCCGGCCGAGCGAGCCGCCCAGCGTCGTCGGCTTGCCGGTGACGACCCCCGGCACCGAGTAGCCGGTGTTGACGCTGTAGGTGTCCATGATCCAGGCCATGGTCTGCTCGTCGGTGCCGACGTCGGGGGCCGGGATGTCCTTCTCCGGGCCGATCATCGGCAGGATCTCGTTGACGTAGCGGCGGGTCAGCCGCTCCAGCTCACGCGGCGTGAGGGCCTTGGGGTCCACGGAGACGCCGCCCTTGGCGCCGCCGTACGGGATGCCCACGAGGGCGCACTTCCACGTCATCCACATCGCCAGGGCGGTCACCTCGTGGATGTCGGTGGCCGGGTGGAAGCGGATGCCGCCCTTGGCGGGACCGCGCGAGATGTTGTGCTGCACCCGGAAGCCCTGGACGACGTCCATGCGGCCGTCCTCACGCCGCAGGGGGACGGAGACGGTCAGGGAGCGGCGGGGCGTGGCGAGCATCGTGCGCAGGCCGTGGTCGAGCCCGAGGTGCTCGGCCGCCTGGTGCAGCTGCTGGAGAGCGGAGTCGAGGGCCTGGCGGCCCGGGGTGGTGAGGTCGGCGCTGAGGGCCGGGTTCGTGAGCGCCGGCGTCATTGACGGCACCATGACGGTCATGGAAGGAGTGCCTCCTGGTGAGTACCCCCGAGTCTGAGGTAAGCGCCGTTGCCTGCCTCTTTGGGGGTAGGTGTCGCGATCATCCTAAGGCTGCGTGTTTCGTCACGACTGGGTTTTTTTGATAGTCGTGGAGAAACGGTGCTGCTTTCATCGATCCAACCCGTTGATCAACACGCCGGCCAGGTGCCACTCTGGCAGGCTTGGGTACGGGAGTGTGCCGAACTGTCGAATCGGGGGGTTGCGATGCCCGCACTGGTGATCGGGCCGATGCTGCGCTACGTCGATGCGTCGAGCGCCTCCATCTGGGTGGAGACCGGAGAGCCGTGCACGGTCGCCGTGATCGCGGCCGGCCGCTCGTACGAGTCGCGGACGTTCACGGTGCACGGCCACCATTACGCGATCGTGGACCTGACCGACTTAGCGGCGGACGTCGACGGGTACGCGGTGGAGCTGGACGGCGAGCGGGTGTGGCCCCTGGAGGGCCGGCCGCCGAGCCGCATCCGGCTGCTGCCGCCCCAGGGGCCGCGCCGGATGACGTTCGGCTCCTGCCGCACGAACGTGCCGCACGACACCGCCCACGTGCTGACCCACGGCGAGGACGTGCTGCGCGCCTACGGCGGCCGCCTCATGGAGGCGGGCGACGAGGAGTGGCCCGACCTGCTGCTGCTGATCGGCGACCAGGTCTACGCCGACAGCCCGTCGCCCGGCATGCTGGAGTTCATCCACGCCCGCAGGGACACCGAGCCCAAGAACGAGATCGCCGACTTCGAGGAGTACGCCGAGCTCTACCGCCGCGCGTGGACCGACCCCGAGATCGCCTGGCTGTTCTCCACCGTGCCGACCGCGATGATCTTCGACGACCACGACCTGCGCGACGACTGGAACACCTCGCAGCCCTGGCGCGAGCAGATGGCCGCGACGAGCTGGTGGCGGCGCCGGGTGATCTCCGGGCTCGGCGCCTACTGGATCTACCAGCACCTCGGCAACCTGTCGCCGGCCGAGCGCGAGGCCGATCCGCTGCTGCGCTCCCTGCGCGAGGGCGGCACGGACGGGGGCGGCCTGCTCGACGACTTCGCCGAGAAGGCGGACGCCGACCCGGCGAGCACCCGCTGGAGCTACGCCCGCGACCTCGGCCACACCCGCCTGATCATGATCGACACCAGGTGCGCCCGCCAGCTCACCCCCGGCGACCGCAGGATGCTCGACCCGGGGGAGTGGCAATGGCTGGTCGATGAGGTCTCCCAGCCCGCCCAGCGGCTGGTCATCGGCTCCTCGATCCCGTTCCTGCTGCCCGAGGGCGTCCACTCGGTGCAGAACTGGAACGAGGCCCTGTGCGACGGCGCGTGGGGCTCGTGGGTGCGGAAGTTGTCGGAGAAGTTCCGGCAGGCCGTGGACCTGGAGCACTGGGCCGCGTTCCGCCGCTCGTTCGACGACCTGGCCCGGCTGCTGGTCCGCGTGGGCAAGCCGGTGCTCATCCTGTCGGGCGACGTCCACTACTCCTACGTGGCCAAGGCGAGCGCCGGCGACATCCACCAGGTCGTCTGCTCGCCGATCCGCAACCCGCTCAGCCCGCTGCTGCGCTGGGCCAACGTGTTCACCCAGTTCGGCATCGCGACGCTGGTCGGCGGGCTGCTCGCCCGGTCGGCGCGCATCCCGCGCCCGCCGTTCCGCTGGCGGGTGACCGAGGGGCCGTGGTTCCAGAACGCGCTGGCCACCCTCACCTTCCCCGACCAGGCCACCTGGTACGAATCCTCCGGCAACACGATCAAGGAGATCGCCTCCGTGGACCTGAGGTGATCAGGCGTGGACGTGCGGCCCCGCCGCAGGCGAGGGTTCGCGGCGGCGCCGCACGTCCGGTCCCGATGCGCTCGGCGCACGGAGGCGCTCAGCGCAAGGACGCGCTCAGCGGAAGGAGGAGATGGCGTCGACGAGCTGGTCGACCGCCCAGAGGAGGTCCTCCTCCGAGATGACGATCGGCGGCGCGAGCCGGATCGTCGAGCCGTGCGTGTCCTTGGCCAGCACGCCGCGCGCCATCAGCGCCTCCGACACCTGCCGGCCGGTCGCCAGCGACGGGTCGATGTCGATGCCCGCCCACAGGCCGCGTCCGCGTACGGTCACCACGCCGTCGCCGACGAGCTCGCCCAGCCGCGCGTGCAGCACCTCGCCGAGCCGGGCGGCCCGGTCCTGGAACTCCCCGGTGCGCAGGATCTCGATCACGGCGCTGCCCACGGCGCAGGCCAGCGGGTTGCCGCCGAACGTGGACCCGTGCTGTCCCGGCTTGATGACGCCGAGCACGTCCTCGTTCGCGGCGATGGCCGACACCGGGACGACGCCGCCGCCGAGCGCCTTGCCCAGCACGTACATGTCCGGCACGACGCCCTCGTGGTCGCAGGCGAACGTGCGGCCGGTGCGCCCGAGCCCCGACTGGATCTCGTCGGCGATCATCAGGACGTTCTCGGCCGTGCACAGCTCGCGCAGCTGCGTCAGGTAGCCGTCCGGCGGCACCAGCACCCCGGCCTCGCCCTGGATCGGCTCGACCAGCACGGCGACCGTGTCGGCGTCGATCGCCTCACGGACGGCCTCGACCGAGCCGTACTTGACGATCTTGAAGCCGGGCGTGTACGGGCCGAAGCCGTCGCGCGCGTCGGGATCGGTGGAGAAGCTGACGATCGTGGTGGTGCGGCCGTGGAAGTTGTCCTCCATCACGATGATGGTGGCCCGGTCCGGCTGCACGCCCTTGACCTCGTAGCCCCACTTGCGGGCCACCTTGATCGCGGTCTCGACGGCCTCGGCGCCGGTGTTCATCGGCAGGATCATGTCCTTGCCGGTGAGATCGCCGAGCCCGGCGCAGAACTCCGCGAACTGGTCGTGGTAGAACGCCCGGCTGGTCAGCGTGAGGCGCGCGAGCTGCCGCTGCGCCGCCGCGACGATCTTCTCGTTGCCGTGGCCGAAGTTGAGCGACGAGTAGCCGGACAGGCAGTCGAGGTAGCGCCTGCCGTCGACGTCGGTGACCCAGGCCCCGTGGGCCTCGCGGATCACCACGGGCAGCGGGTGGTAGTTGTGCGCGCTCCGGCGCTCGATCACGCCGATCAGCTCTGAGCTGGTCGTCATCTCAGTTGTTCCCCCTGATCTCCAGTGTGCAGCACTTCGGGCCCCCGCCCGCCTTGCGCAGCTCCGACAGGTCGACGGGGATCGGCTCGTATCCCCGCCGCTTCAGCTCCAGCTGAAGGTCGGAAGCCTCGTAGTTGATCACCACGTGGGTGCCGTCGCTGACCGCGTTGAGCCCGAGCACCTCGGCGTCGGCCCCGTTCGCGAGCACCGCGTCCGGGAACAGCCGGGCCAGCACCCGCCTGCTGCCCTCGGAGAAGGCGTCCGGGTAGTAGCAGACGTTGTGGCCGTCGAGCGGGAACAGCGCCGTGTCGAGGTGGTAGAAGCGGGGGTCCACCAGCGTGAGCGACACCACCGGCCGGCCCAGGAACTCCTGCGCCTCCAGGTGCGCGGCGACGTTCGTGCGGAAGCCGGTGCCGGCCAGCACGACCTCGTCCAGGGTCAGGAAGTCGCCCTCACCCTCGTTGACGTGCTCCGGCTCCAGTACAGGATACCCGCGCTCGGCGAACCAGCGCAGGTACGCCGGTCCCTCCGGGCCGCGCTGGGGGAAGGCGAAGCGGGCGCCGTACGCCCGGCCGTCCACGACCAGCGCGCCGTTGGCCGCGAACACCATGTCCGGCAGGCCCTCGACCGGGTCGATGAGGCTGACCTGGTGCCCGAGGCTCTCGTACACGGACTTGAGTCCCTCCCACTGCCGGATCGCGACGTCGCGGTCGGCGCCGGCCTCGGGATGCATCCACGGGTTGATGGCGTACTCCACCGTGAAGTGCTCGGGGCGGCACATGAGGAAGTGCTTGGGCATGCAGGTCTCCGTAGAGGTCGGGCAAGGCTGCGGGATTCCGCGTGAGGGGGACGAAGACACTCTAAGAATGTATGTTTATGCAGGCCAAGCAATGTGAATGGCGTGTTCGCGCGGGTCTGTTGCGAGTATGGGCCGACGGCACGCGATCCGTTGCGCGGGCTAGCGGACGGCCGCTTCAGGGGGCGTCGGGAGCGCCGCCGCACCCCCCGGGACGTCGGGCAGTGCGGCCCCCGGAGGCACGTCCACCAGCCGCGACAGCACGATCGAGCTCTTGGTCCGCACCACGAACGCCTCCGCCGCGATGCGCTCGATCACCCGCTCCACATGACGCACGTCCGTGGCGCGGATGTGCAGCAGCGCGTCGGCCTCTCCGGTGATCGTCGCCGCCGCGACCACCTCGGGGAACTTCGCGACCGCGAGCGCGATGTCGGACGGCTTGGTCTTGCCCTGGCAGAACAGCTCGACGTACGCCTCGGTGGTCCAGCCGAGCGCGCGCGGCGCCACCCTGGCGCTGAACCCGGTGATCACGCCGGTCTCGCGCAGCCGGTCCACCCGGCGCTTGACGGCCGACGCGCTCAGCCCGACGAGGTGCCCGATCTCCGCGTAGGTCTGGCGGGCGTCCTCCACGAGGGCCGCGACGATGGCACGATCCAGCCGGTCCAGTTCCACGCGCCCTGTATACCGCCTCGCCCCGCCGCGGCGCGACGCGACCGTTCCCGGCGCGCCGCACGACATGACCGACATGCGGCAGACTAGGCGCCGCGCGCCGCCACGCGGCGGCGCCCGTACGTCGCCGGAGGGTCGTCCATCGATGAGCACAGCGCGCTTCCCCGAGGGGTTCGTGTGGGGAGTGTCCACGTCCGCCTACCAGATCGAGGGGGCGACCGGCGAGGACGGGCGCGGCCCGTCGATCTGGGACGTCTTCCCCGGCGGGCGCAACGGCGATCCGGCCTGCGACCACTACCGGCGCTACGCCGACGACGTACGGCTGATGAAGGACCTCGGCATGGCCGCCTACCGGTTCTCGGTGAGCTGGCCGCGGGTCATGCCCGACGGCAAGGGCCGCCTCAACGGACCCGGCCTGGACTTCTACGACCGGCTGGTGGACGAGCTGCTGGCCGCGGGCATCGCGCCGTACGCCACCCTCTACCACTGGGACCTGCCGCAGGCCCTGGAGGACGAGGGCGGCTGGACCTCCCGCGACACCGCCCACCGCTTCGCCGACTACACGCGGGCCGTCCACGACCGTCTCGGCGACCGGGTCGGCACCTGGTTCACGCTCAACGAGCCGTGGGTGGCGGCGTTCCTCGGCTACGGCTCGGGCGTCCACGCGCCCGGCAGGCGCTCGGCAGCCGAGGCGTTCGTCGGCGCGCACCACATGCTGCTCGCCCACGGACTGGCCCTGGAGGCGCTGCGCTCGGCGGGCGCGCAGCGGGCCGGCATCGTGCTCAACCTCTCGCCCGTGCTCACTCCCGGCCAGCTCGGCGACCTGTCGTCGCAGCCGTCCGAGGAGGACGCGGAGGCGGTGCAGCGGATCGACGCGCTGCACAACCGGCAGTTCCTGGACCCCGTGCTGCGCGGTAGCTACCCCGCCGACCTGCTGCCGGTCGTCGAGCGGACCGCCGGGCTCGGGCACATCCGCGACGGCGACCTCGACCTGATCGGCCGGCCGATCGACCTGCTGGGAGTCAACTACTACACGCCGACCGCCGTGCAGGCCCAGCCCGGCGCGGCCGGCGACGCCTCCTTCCCGGGCAGCGAGGGCGTCCTGTTCTGCAGCGTGCCCACCGCCGTGACCGCCATGGGCTGGCCCATCGTGCCGAGCGGGCTGACGCTGCTGCTGGGCCGCCTCTCGCGGGAGTACCCCGGGACCGAGCTGATGATCACCGAGAACGGCGCCGACTTCGTCGACGTGCTGACCCCCGAGGGCATCCACGACATCGAGCGGACGAGCTTCATCGAGGAGCACCTGCGCGCCCTGCGCGTCTCCCTGGACGAGGGGGCCAGGGTGAGCGGCTACCTCGTGTGGTCGCTGCTCGACTGCGTCGAGTGGGCCGACGGCTACCGGCGCAAGTTCGGCCTCGTCCACGTCGACCTGGAGACCCAGCGGCGGCGGCTGAAGGACAGCGCCCTGTGGTACCGCGACGTCATCGCCCGCAACGGCCTGCCGGACAGCCGGCCGCGGCGGCCCACGCTGGAGACCGTCGCCGCCCGCGCCGGCGTCTCCCGCGCCACGGTCTCGCGGGTGGTCAACGGCGAGGCGTCGGTCAGCGCCGAGGCGCGCGACGCGGTGCTGCGCGCCGTCCGCGAGCTCGGGTACGTCCCCAACGCCGCCGCGCGCAGTCTCGTGACCCGCAGGACCGACGCGGTGGCGCTGGTCCTGTCCGAGCCGCGGCAGGGCGGCGACGCGCTCATCGCCGCGATCGTCAGGTACGTCACGGGCATGCTCGAAGGGGCCGGCAAGCAGATCACGCTCATGCTGGCCGACACGGCCGAGAGCCGGCGCCGCGTGCTCCAGCACGTGGAGGCGCGGCAGGCCGACGGGGTCGTGCTGCTGCCGCCGGACGACCACGGCCCGCTGGCCGAGCAACTGGCCCGCACCGGCGTGCCGGTCGTGCTGCTCGGCAGGCCCGCCGTCGCCTCGCTCGTGCCGCACGTGGACGTGGACAACGCGGGCGGCGCCGGCGCGGCAACCGCCCACCTGCTGGAGCGGGGCCGCCGCCGCATCGGCATGATCTGCGGGCCGACGGATCTCGTGGCCGTGCAGGACCGGCTGGCCGGGCACCGCGACGTGCTGCACGAGGCGGGGCTGCGGCCCCTGCTCGCCCTGGCCGGGCCCGACCGCGAGTCCGGCGCGGAGTCGGCCCGGCGGCTCCTGGCCGACCACCCGGAGCTGGACGCCGTCCTCGCCACCTCCGACGACCTGGCGATCGGCGCGCTGCGGGCGGCCCGGGAGGCGGGCCGGCGGGTGCCGGACGACCTGGCGATCGTGGGCTTCGGCGACATCGACGCCGCCTCCTGCACGACCCCGGCCCTGACCACGGTCCGCGTGCCGGCCAGGGACCAGGCGCTGGCGCTGGCACGGCTCATGCTGTCCCGCCTGGACGGGCGGCACGCGGGGCCCGTGGTGCTGCCGGCCCGCCTGGTCGTGCGCGACTCGACCTGACGGGCCGTCGGGTCATGGCGGTCAGGAGGTCGAGAACGTCAGCCAGTTGAGGTTGACGAAGTCGGCCGGCTGGCCGCTGGCGAAGGTCAGGTAGACCGTGTGCCTGCCCGTCACCGGCGAGATGTTGGCCGGCACCGTGCGCCAGCTCTGCCAGCCCCCGGTGGAGGCCACCGCGAAGTCGCCCACCGGGGCGGCCGTCAGGCTGTCCAGGCGCACCTGCACGAGCCCGCTGACCCCCGCGGCCGCCCCCGAGGCGACGCGTACCCTGACCTGCCGGGCCGCCTCGGAGCCGAAGTCGACGTCGTCGAAGCGCAGCCAGTCGCCGTTGGAGACGCCGCCGACGTTCTCGCCGCCGCCGGTGTCGGTCGTGGACTCGACCATGGTGCCCGACTGGGCCTGGTAGCGCTCGGCCTGGATCGTGGAGCGGGCGTCCACGCCGCCGGGCGGCACGGTCGGGGTGCCCGTCGGCGTGGGGCCGGAGCCGCCGCTCTGCCACACGGCCACGTAGTCGACCAGCATGGACCGGCCGGGCACGGTCGCGGCGGTCGGCGTGGGGCCGGCCAGCGCGTCGGGGAAGGCGCCGCCCATGGCCACGTTGAGCAGCAGAAAGTAGCCGGCGTGCCCGGTCATCGAGCTCCAGGTGCCGGCGTCGAGCCGGGCCTGGCTCACGCTGTGGAACTGCTGCCCGTCCACGTACCAGCGGAGCTCGTTGGGGCTGGCGGAGCGGTCCCACTCGAAGCGGTAGGTGTGGAAGGCCGACTGGCAGGTCGAGCCGGGGCAGGCCCGGCTCGCGCCGAGGCCCGTCGTCTCGTTGCACGGCCCGCCCGGGTTGACGCCGCAGTGCAGGACGCCCCAGACGGAGTTGACGCCGTTGACGTTCTCCATGATGTCGAACTCGCCTGTGCCCGGCCAGTTCCAGTAGTTCCCCCGGTACGGCGAGCCGAGCGCCCAGAACGCCGGCCAGTAGCCGAGGGCGGCGTCGCCGGTGACGTTCGGCATCTGGATGCGGCCCTCGATGCGCAGCACGCGGCCGTCCGCGGGCTTGAAGTCGGCGCGCCTGGTCTCGATGCGGGCGGAGGTCCACTCGCCGGAGGAGCTGCGCTGCGGAGTGATCCGCAGATTGCCCGAGCCGTCGAGGCTCAGGTTGGCCGCGTTGCCGGTGTAGTTCTGGATCTCGCCGGTGCCCCAGTTGCCGGGGCCGCCCGGGTAGGCGTGGCCGGTGTCGACGATCCAGTTTGACGAGGACGGGGCCGACCCGGCGGCGCCGCCGAAGTCGTCCGACCAGACGAGCGACCAGCCGGAGGGGGTGGGCGGGACGGCGGCGGAGGCGACGGCGGCGTGGACGAGCAGGCCGGCGAGCGTGACGAGGGCCGCGGACGCGGCGGCCAGGCGACGCCGGTGGCGCCGGTCGGACAGGAGGCGCGTTGTCATGGTTGCTCCTGGGGATGCGGGGGGGCGCGGAGCGAGTACCGAACTGAGAGAGCGCTCTCTTAGGAGGAGAGAAACACGCCATGACTCTCGTGTCAACAATCCCTGGACAGACGGAGAGCGCTCTCGCCCCTGACGGGGCCCGGAACGCGAACGAGCCGGGGCGCGGCTTCCGCACGCGCCCCGGCTCGCCGGGAGTGGGTCGGGGCTAGGCCTTCTCGGCCTCGCCGGTGGCCGCCTCCAGGGCGTCCTCGGGCGATGCCTCCAGGTCCTGCTCGGCCTCGGCGCCCGCCTGGGCGGACGCCTTGTCCAGGCGCACCCAGCTCGTCACGCTCTCCACCGCGAACAGCACGAACAGGTAGGCCGTCAGGAGGGCCAGCACCAGCGTCGCCCAGCCGAGCGCCGCGCCGACGCCGATGAGGAGCAGCCGCACCTCCCAGCCGAGGCCCGCGTAGAACACCCAGGCGGGCGGCCAGATGCTCTGCCGCGTGCGGTAGACGGTGTCGTAGGTGTGGTAGCCGACCACGTACACCAGCACGAACAGCAGCCACTTGGGCGCGTCGGCCGCCAGGCCCACCGCGATGATGGTGAGGAACTCGGCGCCGCGCAGCAGCGGCGGCGTGAGCCAGTCGAGGCGGCCCAGGTGGTTGCGCGGCGCGGTCGGCAGCACGAGCACCACGACGACCAGCACGGGCAGCAGCAGGATCGGCCCGGACGTCAGCAGGCCGGTCGCGGCGATGACGGCGACCGCCACCAGCGCCGCCAGCGTGGCGGGGACCGGGGGCAGGCCCTTGCCGAGGCGGCCGGACAGGGCGTGGACGAGGGGCCCGTCGTCGCGGTAGGCGAGCAGGCGGGCGGTCTGGATGCGGCGGCGTTCCTCGTCGGGGTCCGGCGTGGGGGTGGCGGCGGCCTGCGGATAGGTGATCATGCGAGCGACCTCATGAGGCGTCCGGTGAGGGTGTAGACGGCGGCGACGGTGCCCCAGATCACCAGCGTGAGGAAGGTGATGCGGGCGTCGAAGAGGGCGGCGGTGATCGCGATGGCCGCGAACCGCTCGCCGATGGGGAAGACGATCATCTTACGCGCCCAGTGGACGGCGCGGTACCGCCCGGCCTTGGACCACATCTTCAACACGCCCCGGATGCCCGTGCTGCGCTCGATCCGGCGGCGCTCCAGCGCCTTGCGCAGGTCGCGGTCGTCGGGCGCGGTCAGCGGCAGCGTGGGCAGCTGGGCCGGCGGCTTGCGGCGGTTGGCGACGCCGTAGGAGAAGTCGAGCAGGTGGCGCACCGACTGCAGGCCGAGCGCCGCCAGGGCGAGGATCCAGATCTCCTCGCCGTTGCCCGACACGACCCAGCCGACCGCCAGGCCGGCGAAGACGACGTACTCCTTGAACCGGTCGAACGTCGCGTCGAGCCACGCGCCGAGCACGCCGAACTTGCGGGCGTAGCGGGCGACCTGCCCGTCGACGCAGTCGAAGACGAACGCGAAGTAGATGAGCACGCCGCCCAGCACCATCCACGGCCGGTCGCCGGTGGCGAAGCAGGCCGCCGCGAGCACGCCCAGCGTGATGGAGATGAGCGTCACCTGATTGGGCGTCAGCCCGCGCCGGGCCGCCCAGCGGGCGATGAAGCGGGAGTAGGTGGAGACGAAGTACGTGGTGAAGAAGCCGTCGGCACCCTTGACCGCGTTGTTCAGCCGGGCCCGGTCCTCGTCGAAGCCGGACATGTCGGCGACGGCCTCGGCCGCCTCCTCCTGGGTGGTCACGCGGCGGTAGAACAGGTCGCGCCGGCCGCGGACGCCGACCGACACGCCCTTGCGCACCAGGCCGAAGACCAGGAGCTGCACCAGGTCGTCGTCCTCGCCGAACAGGTGGGCCATGCCGGCCATCTCGCGGCACGCCTCGGCCAGGACGGGCGCGTTGCGGGTGCTCACGTGCAGCGGGCCGAGCATCACCGTGTTGGGCCGGGTCACCGCGTGGTGGGCGGTGCCGACGGAGACCACCCTCGACTTGCCGACGCGGGAGCGCACGGGCAGCCCCTCGAAGCGGCGCAGGCTGATCTCCGGCTCCGCCTCGTCGATCGGGACGGTCTCCTCCGCCGCCTCGTCGGTCGTCTCCGGCCGGGGCTCCTTGGCGATGAGGGCCAGCGCGCCGCGCTTGGTCTTGGTGATCTGGTAGATGAGCTCGTCGTGGATCAAAGAGTCGGCGGGGAGGATGAGGAGGCTCTCCGTCGCGGACTCCGCGACGTCGGCCAGCGCGCGCAGGGCGGCGGCGACGTCGCCGGACTCGATGGTCGCCGGCCGCGGATCCAGGGACAGGATCTGGCTGCGCAGTCGCTCTGCCACGGTCGGGGCGCCGGGCAGGGCCGCGAGCCTCAGGCCGGTAGGAGCGGTGTCGGGGCCGGGCGAAGAGCCCAGCAGGACCACGCGGGTCATGACTCCCTTTCGAGGCAAGTTGCGGGGGGATGAACGTGAGATATTGCGGGGGACAGGCGTCTGAGTCTAATGAGAGTCGCGCAGAGTCGCGTCATCGACGCGGTCCCGTAACAGATAGAGCGTGCGGCCATAAGATGGGCGAGTGACCCTCTACCGTGACGAAGGCGTGGTTCTGCGTACGCAGAAGCTCGGCGAGGCCGACCGCATCGTCACCATCCTGGCCAAGCGCACGGGCAAGGTGCGCGCCGTCGCCAAGGGCGTGCGGCGCACCACCTCGCGCTTCGGCGCCCGGCTGGAGCCGTTCACGCACGTCGACCTGCAGCTCCACACGGGCCGCACGCTCGACGTCGTCACGCAGGCCGAGACGATCAGGCCGTACGGCGAGCCGCTGGCCGCCGACTACCCGCGCTACACCGCGGGCACGGCGATGCTGGAGACCGCCGACCGGCTGACCCACGGCGAGAAGGAGCCGGCGTTGCGCCAGTTCCTGCTGCTGGTGGGCGGGCTGCGCACGCTGGCGGAGGGCGGCCACGAGCCGCGCCTCGTGCTCGACGCCTACTTCCTGCGCTCCCTGGCCGTCGCCGGCTACGCGCCCGCGCTGGACGCGTGCGCCAAGTGCCAGGCCACCGCGGTCAGGGCGTTCGCCATCGTGTCCGGCGGCGTGGTGTGCGGCGCCTGCCGGCCCGCGGGCGCGGCCGTCCCGGCGGGTGAGACGATCGGGCTCATGACGGCGCTGCTGCGCGGCGACTGGACGAAGGCGGACGCGTCGGAGCAGCGCCACCGCAGCGAGTGCAGCGGCCTGGTCGCCGCGTACCTGCAATGGCACCTCGAACACGGAATACGCTCTCTGCGACACGTCGAAAGGGAGCCAGTGTGAACGTCCGACCCCCGTCCCCGCACCCGTCCGGTGCCACGCCGCCACCCATCCCCCGCGACCTGGTGCCGAGACACGTGGCCATCGTCATGGACGGCAACGGACGCTGGGCCAAGGCGCGCGGGCTGCCCCGCACCGAGGGCCACAAGGCCGGGGAGGCGTCGCTGTTCGACGTCATCGAGGGGGCGCTGGAGCTGGGCGTGCCCTACCTGAGCGCGTACGCCTTCTCCACCGAGAACTGGAAGCGCTCGCCCGACGAGGTGCGCTTCCTCATGGGCTTCAACCGCGATGTGATCCGCCGCCGCCGCGACGAGCTGCACGCCATGGGCGTGCGGGTGCGCTGGGCGGGCCGGCCGGGGCGGCTGTGGAAGAGCGTGATCTCCGAGCTCCAGACGGCCGAGGAGATGACCGAGCGCAACAGGAAGCTGACGCTGCAGTTCTGCGTCAACTACGGCGGGCAGGCCGAGATCGTGCAGGCGGCCGTCAAGCTGGCCGGCGACATCGCGGCGGGCCGGGTCAAGCCGTCCAAGGTGGACGAGAAGGTCTTCGCCCGCTACCTCGACGAGCCGGAGATCCCGGCGGTGGACCTGTTCGTCCGCTCGTCGGGGGAGCAGCGCTTCTCCAACTTCCTGCTGTGGCAGTCGGCCTACGCCGAGATGGTGTTCCTCGACCGGCTCTGGCCCGACTTCGACCGACGCGACCTGTGGGAGGCGTGCGAGGTGTACGCCAAGCGCGACAGGCGCTACGGCGGGGCCGTCCCGAACCAGGTCTGAGCGAGCCAGGCGAGGGAAGGCGGCGGGAGTGAGCGACCGGGCCGCCTCACGGAGTGAGGCCATGAGCATGGACACGTACATGGTGGAGCCGATCGGCTGGGTCGAGTCGCCTCTGACCGACCGGGACCAGGCGCCGAAGCAGGGGGACGAGGGCTCACCCGAGGCGTGGCTGGTGTTCGAGGAGCGGGTGCGCGAGGGGCTGGGCGATCTGCGCCCGGGCGACGAGGTCATCGTGCTGACCTGGCTGGACCGGGCCCGCCGCGACGTCCTGTCCGTCCATCCGCGCGGTGACGCGGGCCGGCCGCGGCAGGGCGTCTTCAGCACCCGCTCGCCGGACCGGCCGAACCCCGTGGGGCTGCACCGGGTGGGCGTCCTCGCCGTCGAGGGGACGCGGCTGCGGGTGCGCGACCTGGAGGCGCTGGACGGCACGCCCGTCCTGGACGTCAAGCCGGTGCTCGACCGCGACACCGAGCGCTAGCCGCTCTGCCCACCCCGGCGCCGGATCGGTCAGAGGCCGGATCGGTCAGGCGCCGGATCGGTCAGGCGCCGGATCGGTCAGGCGCCGGATCGGTCAGGCGCGGCGGCGGGCGCGGTAGGCGGCGACGTGCATGCGGTTGCCGCAGGTGCGGCTGTCGCAGTAGACGCGCGAGCGGTTGCGCGACTCGTCGACGAAGACCCGGTCGCAGTCGGGCGCCGAGCAGGTGCGCAGCCGCTCCCACTCGCCCTCGACGAGCAGGTGGGCCAGCGCCACCCCGCAGTCGGCGGCCAGGTGCTCCGACAGCGTCGCGTCGGGCGCGAAGTAGTGGACGTGCAGCGCGTGGCCGTCGTGCTCGGTCAGCCGGGGCGTGATCCGCGTCTCGGACAGCAGCGCGTTGAGCTGGCGCACGGCGGAGGGCTGGTCGGGCGCCGTGAACACCCGGTGGAACGCCTCCCGCACCAGCCGCACCTGCCCGAGGTCGCGCGCCGTGAGCGTGGTGATGCCGCTGACCTGCCGTGCCTCGACGAACGCCTGGAGCGTGGGCAGGTCGGCAAGCCGGTCGTCGCCGCCGGTCGAGGGCGAGGTGTTGACCAGCTCGACGACCGTGGCCAGCGAGTAGACCATGTCATGGCCAAACGGCATGTTGACTCCTGTCTGGCGCCCATTCTAGCGTGGACGCAGCGTATCTCCAGTGAACGCGATCGGGGGCATCACGTGGGGTCACATCGCCGGATCGTGCTGGTCGCGATCGCCGGAGCGTTGATCATCTCCACCTCCGCCCCCCTCGTCCGGCTGGCCGACGTCGCCCCCGCCACCTCGGCGTTCTTCCGGTGCGCGTACGCCGTCCCGCCCATGGTGGTCCTGGCCTGGCTGGAACGCCGCAGGCTCGGCCCGCTCCCGCGCAGGGCGGTCGCCGTCGCGTGGGCCGCCGGCCTGCTGTTCGCCCTGGACCTGCTCTTCTGGCACCACGCCATCGCCTACGTGGGCGCCGGGCTGGCCACCGTGCTCGGCAACCTCCAGGCGTTCATCGTCGCGTTCGCCGCCTGGGCGCTCTTCCGCGAGCGGCCCTCGGGGCGGCTGATGGTCGCCTGCCCCGTGGTGTTCGCCGGGGTGGCGCTCATCTCGGGCGTCTTCGACAGCGCCGCCTACGGCTCCGACCCGGTGATGGGCGTGCTCGCCGGCGCGGCCACCTCGGTCTCGTACGCCGGGTTCCTGCTGCTGATGAAGGGCGCCTCCCAGCGGGCCGCCGGGCCGCTCGCGCACGCCACCGCCCTGGCCGCGGTCGTGATCGCGGCTCTGAGCCCCGTCTTCGGCGGCGCCGACCTCACCCCGTCCTGGCCCGCGCACGGCTGGCTGCTGGTGCTCGCGCTCGGGCCCCAGGTGCTCGGCTGGTCGCTCATCACGTACACGCTGCCGAAGCAGCCGGCCGCGCTCACGGCGCTGCTGCTGCTCGTGCAGCCCCTGACCACCGTGGCGCTGTCGGCGGCCACGCTCGGCGAGCGGCCGTCGCCCCTCCAGCTCGCCGGCTGCGCGGTGATCGTCCTCGGCGTCCTGTACGGCTCGCGCGGCGCTCAGCCGGCCCGGACGGAGGACGAGCAGGACGCGCAGGTGCCGAAGACCTCGACCGTGTGAGTGATCTCGGTGAAGCCGTGCTCGCTGCCGACCGTCTCGGCCCAGCGCTCCACGGCCGGGCCCGCGACCTCGACGGTGTGGCCGCACCGGCGGCAGACCAGGTGGTGATGATGGTCGCCGCTGGCGCACGCGCGGTAGACCGACTCGCCGTCGTCGGTGCGCAGCACGTCGACGTCGCCGCCGTCGGCCAGCGCCTGGAGGGCGCGGTAGACCGTGGTCAGACCGATCTTGGCGCCGTGCTGGCGCATCTCGGCGTAGACGTCCTGCGCGCTGCGGAACCCCTCGCTCCGGCGAAGGGTGTCGCGCACGGCATCGCGTCTCGTGCTCATACAGCCTCCCTGACAGGCGTGGGATCCTCTTGTACGCCCGGCTCCCGGACACGGCCCCGGCGTACGAATCTACCGACACCGAGGGCCAGGACGAAGCCGCCGAGCGCGACAAGGACGATCGCGGCGCCGGGCGGCACCCGGCTCGACAGTGAGGAGGCCAGCAGGCCGCCCACCGCGGCCACCACGCCGATCACCATGGCCAGCGCCATCGTCGAGCGGAAGCCCCTGGTGAGCTGCTGGCTGGTGGCCACCGGGATCACCATCAGCGCGCTGACGAGCAGCAGGCCCACCACGCGCATGGCGATGACCACCGTGAGCGCGGCCGTGACCGCGATCAGCAGGCTGAGGAAGCGCACCGGCAGGCCGTTCGCCCGGGCCATCTCCTCGTCCTGGCACAGCACAAACAGCTCCCTGCCGAAGATCGCCACCACCGCGATCACCGCCACGGCCAGCGCGCCGATGATCCAGATGTCCTGGGGCGTGACGCTGGCGATGGCGCCGAACAGGTAGGAGGTCAGCTTGGCGTTGCTGCCGCCCGGAGCGATGCCCATGAGCATGACGCCGCCCGCGATGCCGCCGTAGAACAGCAGCGCCAGCGCGACGTCGCCGCTCGTCCGGCCGCGCGCCCGGACCAGCTCGATCGCCACGGCGCCCGCGACGGACACGACGACGGCGGTCAGCACCGGCTCGGCGCCGGTCAGGAACCCGAGCGCCACGCCGGTCAGCGCCACGTGCCCGATGCCGTCGCCGAGCAGCGACAGGCGCCGCTGCACGATGAACGTGCCGACGGCGGGTGCGCACAGCCCCACCAGCAGCGCCGCGATCAGCGCCAGCCGGAAGAAGTCCGTCTGCAGCAGCTCGATCATGCCTCTCCCTGCCAGCTCGTCAGCGGCCCGGCGCACGCGCCGCGCCCGAGGACCTCGGCCGCGCCGCGCTCGTCCGGCGCGTGCGGATGCACGTGCTCGTGGCCGGGCCGGGCGCACTCGCCCTCCGGCCGGGGTGGCGCGCCGTCGTGGACGACGAGGCCGTCGCGCACCACGACGCCCCGGGTGATCAGCGGCTCCAGCGGGCCCAGCTCGTGCGCGACCAGCACGATCGTCCGGCCCTGCAGCGCCAGCGAGGCGAGCGTGTCGGCCAGCAGGCGCTGCGTCTCGGCGTCCACGCCGGCCGTGGGCTCGTCCATGACGTACGTGTCCGGTTCGCCGGCCAGCGCGCGGGCGATCAGCACCCGCTGCTGCTGGCCGCCGGACAGCTCCTGCACCGGGTCGCCGGCCCGCGACGACAGGCCCACGGCCTCCAGCGCGTCCGTCACCGCGGCCCGGTCCGCCGGGCTCGTACGGCGCAGCCGGCGCTGCCGCGCGATCCGGCCCGAGGCGACCACCTCGCGGACCGTGGCGGGCACGCCGCCGCCCACCTGGAGCCGCTGGGGCACGTAGCCGATGCGCCACCAGTCGCGGAACCGCGCGGGCTGCCGGCCGTACAGGAGGGTCTGGCCGCCGGAGAGCGGGATCAGGCCGAGTAGGGCCCGCACCAGCGTCGACTTGCCGGAGCCGTTGGTGCCCATGACCGCGACCACCTCGCCGGGGCGGACCGTGAGATCGACGCCGCGCAGGATGGGCCGCCGGTCGAGGGTGACCCGCCCGCCGGTCATCGAGAAGGCGGTCTCGTCCGCGGCGTCCGAGGTACGGGCGCTCTGCGTGATCTGGCTCATGGTCATGCTCCACATCCCAGTGCCGTGCGCAGGGTGGTGAGGTTGCCCCGCATCGCGGACAGGTAGTCGCCTGACGGCTTGCTCTCCAGCGGGTCGAGCACGGCGGTCCTCGCGCCCACCTCGTCGGCCAACACCTGCGCGACCTTGGGGTTGGCCAGCGACTCGGTGAAGATCGTGGTCACCTTCTCGTCCTTGGCCAGCTTGGCGACCTCGGCCAGGCGGGCGGGGGAGGGCTCGGCCTCGGGATCGAGCGTGATGCCGACCTGCTTGAGGTGGTAGCGGTCGGAGAGGTAGCCGAACGCCTCGTGGGCGGTCACCAGGCTACGGGTTCGGCAGGTCGTCAGGCCCTGGGCGAACTCCTTGTCCAGCGTTCCGAGCGAGGCGGCCGTCGCGGCGGCGCGGTCCTTGTAGCCCTGGGCGTGCGCAGGGTCGGCCGCCGCGAGCCGCTCGCCGAGCTTCACGGCGACCGTGGCCAGGCGCGAGGGGTCGAGCCAGAGGTGCGGGTCGTAGGAGACCTCGTGGTCGTGTCCCTCCTCGCCGGCCTCCGCGCCGTGGTCCCCGGCGGGGAGCGTGGTGACCGCGGTGGCCGCGTCGAAAGCGCGCTCCGGGTCCACGGCGTCGTCCACGGCGGGCTGCACACCCTTGATGTAGACGGTCAGCGTGGCCTCGCCCAGCTCCGCCATCTGGTGGGCGCCCAGCTCCAGGTCGTGCGGCTCGACGCCGGGGGCGGTCAGCACGCTCACGGCGGCGTCGGGGCCGCCCACCTGCTGGCTGAGCCACTGGAGGGGGTAGAAGGCCGCGACCACGGCCGGCTTGCCGCCGCCCGCCGCGGAGCCGGTCTCCGCCGAGCCGGCTCCGCACGCGGTGGCGGTGAGGAGGGCGGCTCCGGCCAGCAGACCGACAGCGTACGACCGGGACAATCCTGACATCATGCGAGCCAGTATGCGCCAAAATGAAAATGGTTGTCAAAATCCCCCCCCGCGAGGGAGCGCCGTCGCCTGGACTGAGGAGCGTAGGGAGCGGAGCGACTGGAGTGACGAGGGAAAGCGGCGGGTGTGAGCGACCGAGCCGCCTTCGCGGAGCGTCAAGGTGGGGCACAACCGGCCGCGCTCGCGGGGCGACCGGGAGGAGCCGTTCGGCGGGCTCGGGGCGGCATGGCGCGGTGCGTTCGTCGGCGGCGAGCTGCCGGTGCGGACCGCCACCATCGGACGGCGAACGCCTGCCGGGCAACTTCCCGCACTACACGCGGCTGCCGTAGAGACGCGACACCTGCCGCCGCCCTCGCAGCCGTTCCCGGGACCTCGTCAGAACGCGCCGAAGCGGGTCGCCGCCAGGAGCACGAGGAAGGTCAGCGTGGCGACCCGCAGCAGCTTCCCGCCCACCCCCAGCGACGGCCACGACAGGTACGCCAGCCAGCCGACGAAGGCGATCACCGGCACGACGGCCACGCCGCCCAGCGGATTGGCCACCGCGAACCCGGCCAGCAGCAGGATCACCAGCGCGGCGGGCGCCACCCATCGGGGGACCTGCGTGAACAGGTACGTCATCGGGACCGCGCTGCGCGCCTCGACCGCCTGGCGCAGACCGGTCGCGCCCGGCGTGAAGAACCGCTCGCCCGGCGGCAACGGCCGTCTCACCTTGCCCGTCATGCCGCCCGCCCCCTTGCCCGCGCCTGCGCCCTTGCCGTGCCCTCTGCCGTTGGTGGCCACGGGCCGAGCCTAGCGCCGCGGGAACGGCACGGGCCCGGGAGATCCTCTGACATCCTGGGTGCGTGCTCGCCGTCATCCGTTACACCGTTCCCGAGTCCCAGTCCCAGGACTTCATCAAGCAGGGCCACGCCATCCTCGACACCCTCGCCGGCCAGCCCGGCTACGTGCGGGGCAGGCTGGCCCGCTCCGTCGACGAGCCCAACCTGTGGGCCCTGGTCAGCGAGTGGGAGGGGGCCGGTTTCTACCGCCGTGCCCTGTCGGCCGCCAGAATGGTGATGTATCCACTGATGATCCTCATGGTTCACGAACCGAGCGCGTTCGAGGACGTTTACCTACAAGACCGGGCGTAGCAACTACTCCCGCGCGAGGGGCCCGCCACGTCCCCTAAGCTGGGAGCTCATCCATCCCCTCGCCGACCTCCAGCCGGAAAGAGACCCAACCACATGGCACGCCGTACAGACGTCATGGACACCATCGTCAGCCTCGCCAAGCGCCGCGGGCTCGTCTACCCGTCGAGCGAGATCTACGGCGGTCTGCGTGCGTCGTGGGACTACGGACCCCTGGGCGTCGAGCTCAAGAACAACGTCAAGCGCCAGTGGTGGCAGTCGATGGTCCAGGCGCGCGACGACGTGGTCGGCCTCGACTCCTGCGTCATCCTGGCCCGCGAGGTCTGGCAGGCCAGCGGTCACGTCGAGACCTTCACCGACCCGCTCACCGAGTGCCAGTCCTGCCACAAGCGCTTCCGCGCCGACCACCTCCTCGAGGCGTACGAGGAGAAGAACGGCCGCGCCCCCGAGCACGGCCTGGCCGACATCACCTGCCCCAACTGCGGCAACAAGGGCGCCTTCACCGACCCGCGGCAGTTCAGCGGTCTGCTGAAGACCTACCTCGGCCCGGTCGAGGACGAGTCCGGCCTGGCCTACCTGCGCCCCGAGACCGCGCAGGGCATCTTCATCAACTACCTCAACGTCCAGCAGTCGGCGCGCAGGAAGATCCCGTTCGGCATCGGCCAGATCGGCAAGTCGTTCCGCAACGAGATCACCCCGGGCAACTTCATCTTCCGCACCCGCGAGTTCGAGCAGATGGAGATGGAGTTCTTCGTCAAGCCCGGCACCGACGAGGAGTGGCACCAGTACTGGATCGACGAGCGCTTCCGCTGGTACTCCGACCTGGGCATCAACAAGGACAACCTCCGGCTCTTCGAGCACCCGAAGGAGAAGCTGTCCCACTACGCCAAGCGCACCGTCGACGTCGAGTACCGCTTCAACTTCGCCGGCTCGGAGTGGGGCGAGCTGGAGGGCATCGCCAACCGCACCGACTTCGACCTGACCGCCCACTCCAAGGCGTCCGGCGTCGACCTCAGCTTCTTCGAGCAGGACACCGGTGAGCGCTACGTCCCGTACGTGATCGAGCCGGCCGCCGGCGTCGACCGGGCGACCCTCACCTTCCTGCTCGACGCCTACACCGAGGACGAGGCGCCCAACGCCAAGGGCGTCATGGAGAAGCGCACGGTCATGCGCCTCGACCACCGGCTCGCCCCGGTCAAGGTCGCGGTGCTGCCGCTGTCGCGCAACGCCGACCTGTCGCCCAAGGCCCGTGACCTGGCCGCCCAGCTCCGCCGCCGGTGGAACGTCGAGTTCGACGACGCGGGCGCGATCGGCCGCCGCTACCGCCGCCAGGACGAGATCGGCACGCCGTTCTGCATCACCGTCGACTTCGACACCCTGGAGGACCAGGCGGTGACGATCCGGGAGCGCGACACGATGGCCCAGGAGCGCATCAGCCTCGACCAGGTCCAGTCCTACCTGCGCCAGCACCTCAACGACTGACGCGCACGGCAGCACGACGACACGACAGCACGACCGTACGACGACACACCGTACGACGACACGACACGACGGCCGGGCGGCTCCCCACGAGCCCCCGGCCGTTGCCGTCCCGAGCCACGGCAGGAGCCCGCGCCCGGCCCGCCGAAGGGCCCGCGCCCGGCCCGCCGAAGGGCCGATGTTCACTGACGGGCCCGTGACGTTCATCCGTGCGCTCGGCGGCCGCGGCGCCTCGACACGGTGAGCGCGCGCGCCGGCGCGTGGACCCTCCCGGCGGCCCGCTCGTGGAACAGCGTGAGGAGCGCGGCCATGAGCCTTCCCGCAGAGGATCACCTGATTCTGCACAGGCCCCCGGTCTTTCCCAAGAATTGGTGTAAACCACTGGTATAAACCAATTTCCCGATCAACGGAATATTAATTGGATTAGACCGGTGACACCCCTCCCATCAGGGGAAACGATGACTTAACCGATGAGTGCGGTTTCTTCATCATTCTCGCCGGTAGAGTCCCCGGCAGAGGCGTTGATTGGAGCTGTGGTGGCCAAGTACGTTTACGACTTCACCGAGGGCAACAGAAATCTCAAGGACCTTCTCGGCGGCAAGGGAGCGAACCTCGCCGAGATGACGAATCTGGGGCTGCCCGTGCCTCCCGGATTCACGATCACCACGGAGGCATGCCGGTACTACCTCGCCGAGGGCAAGGTGCCCGACGGCCTCGAGGAGGAGGTCGAGCGGCACCTGGACGAGCTGGAGCAGGCCATGGGCAGGAAGCTCGGCCAGACCGACGACCCGCTGCTCGTCAGCGTCCGCTCCGGCGCCAAGTTCTCCATGCCCGGCATGATGGAGACCGTCCTCAACATCGGCCTCAACGACGAGTCCGTCCACGGCCTGGCGAAGCAGGCCGGCGGCAACGAACGCTTCGCCTGGGACTCCTACCGGCGGCTCATCCAGATGTTCGGCAAGACCGTGCTCGGCATCGACGGCGCGCACTTCGAGGGGGCTCTCGACCGGCTCAAGGGCGACCGGGAGGACACCGACCTCGACGCGGGCGAGTTGCAGGGCCTCGTCGAGACGTTCAAGGGCATCGTCCACGAGCAGGCGGGCCGCGAGTTCCCCGCCGACCCCCGCGAGCAGATGCGCCTGGCCGTCATGGCCGTCTTCGACTCCTGGAACGCCCCCCGCGCCATCCTGTACCGCCGCCAGGAGCGCATCCCCGCCGACCTCGGCACCGCGGTCAACATCGTGGCCATGGTCTTCGGCAACTGCGGCAACGACTCCGGCACCGGCGTCGCCTTCACCCGCGACCCCGGCTCCGGCCAGCAGGGCGTCTACGGCGACTACCTGCAGAACGCGCAGGGCGAGGACGTCGTCGCCGGCATCCGCAACACGATCCCGCTGCAGGACCTGGAGCGCTTCGACAAGCGCTGTTACGACGAGCTGCTGGAGATCATGGCCACGCTCGAGAACCACTACCGGGACCTGTGCGACATCGAGTTCACCATCGAGCGCGGCAAGCTGTGGATGCTGCAGACCCGGGTCGGCAAGCGCACCGCCGCCGCCGCGTTCTGCATCGCCACCCAGCTCGTGGACCAGGGCCTGATCTCGATCGACGAGGCCGTCACCCGCGTCACCGGTGACCAGCTCGCCAAGCTCATGTTCCCGCGCTTCGACGCCGACGCCGCCAAGTCGCGCATCGCCAAGGGCATGAACGCCTCGCCCGGCGCGGCCGTCGGCAAGGCCGTCTTCTCCTCCGAGCGCGCCGTCGAGCTGGCCGGGCAGGGCGAGCACGTCATCCTCGTACGCCGCGAGACCAACCCCGACGACCTGTCCGGCATGATCGCCGCCCGGGGCATCCTCACCAGCCGCGGCGGCAAGACCTCGCACGCGGCCGTCGTCGCCCGCGGCATGGGCAAGACCTGCGTCTGCGGGGCCGAGGAGCTGGAGGTGTCGATCGAGGAGCGGCGGTTCGCCGCGCCCGGCGGCGTAACCGTCTCGGAGGGCGACGTCATCTCCATCGACGGCACGACCGGCGAGGTGTTCGCAGGGGAGGTGCCGGTGGTGGACTCACCGGTGGTCGAGTACTTCGAGGGCAAGGAGGCCGTACGCGAGGACGACTCGCTGGTGCGGGCCGTGGACCGGATCATGCGGCACGCCGACGAGAAGCGCCGACTCGGCGTGCGGGCCAACGCCGACACCCCCGAGGACGCGGCCAGGGCCCGCCGGTTCGGCGCCCAGGGCATCGGCCTGTGCCGCACCGAGCACATGTTCCTCGGCGAGCGGCGCCGGCTGGTCGAGGACCTCGTGCTCGCCTCCGGCGAGGAGGAGCGGCAGGCGGCGCTCGACGCGCTGGAGCCGTTGCAGCGCGCCGACTTCGCCGGGATCTTCCGGGCCATGGACGGCCTGCCGGTCACGATCCGCCTCATCGACCCGCCGCTGCACGAGTTCCTGCCCGACCTCACCGACCTGTCGGTCCGCGTGGCGCTCGCCGACGCGGGCGCGGGCGAGGCGTCGGACAAGGACCGCGCGCTGCTGACCGCGGTCAGGAGGCTGCACGAGCAGAACCCCATGCTGGGCCTGCGCGGCGTACGGCTCGGCCTGGTGATCCCCGGCCTGTTCGCCATGCAGGTACGGGCCATCGCCCAGGCCGCCAAGGAGGTGCCCGGAGCCCGGCCGGAGATCATGATCCCGCTCGTGGCCGCCGTGCAGGAGCTGGAGGCGGTCCGCGAGGAGGCGGCCGGCATCCTGGCCGAGGCCGGGGTGGACGCCCTCATCGGCACGATGATCGAGACGCCGCGGGCGGCGCTGACGGCCGGCCAGGTGGCCGAGGCCGCGCAGTTCTTCTCCTTCGGCACCAACGACCTGACGCAGATGACGTGGGGCTTCTCCCGCGACGACGTGGAGGCGGCGTTCTTCTCGCGCTACCTGGAGCTCGGCATGTTCGGCGTCTCCCCGTTCGAGACGCTCGACCGCGACGGGGTCGGCCGCCTGGTGCGGCTCGCCGCCGACGAGGGCCGCGCGGCCCGGCCGGGGCTCAAGCTCGGCATCTGCGGCGAGCACGGCGGCGACCCCGACTCGGTGCACTTCTGCCACGAGGCCGGGCTCGACTACGTGTCCTGCTCGCCGTTCCGCATCCCGGTCGCCCGCCTGGAGGCCGGGCGGGCCGCGCTCAGCCAGAACGACTCCGACACCCGCTGACGCGGGGCGGCCCGGGCAGAACCGCGCCCGGGCCGGTCAGGCGGGCAGGCCCGGCGCCGGCGCGGGCCGGTCCTCGTCGGGGACCGGCACGTAGTCGTGGCGCACCCCGTGGTCGCCCAGCCACTTGCGCAGCCCGGCCACGGCCGGCGGGTTGGCGGCCACCTGGGCCGCGTACTCGGCCAGCGCCACCTCCTCGCCGTCGTCGTACAGCAGCCGCGCCGGGCCCGACCAGGACAGCGTCCACCGGGCCTGGCCGTGCTCGATGAGCACGCCTTCCAGCGCCTGTCCGAGCACCCCGGCGAGCATCGTGGGGGAGGGGCTCCAGCCCAGCTCCGCCAGCCGCACCGCCAGCTCCTCCTGCCGGCCCCGGGCGATGGCCTCGAAGGCCGCGTCCAGGTACGGCCGGCCCGCCCCCACCACGCGCTGGCCCGCCACGGCCAGGTCGTGCAGCGCCTCGGCGTTGCGGGCGGCGAACATGCCGCGCTCCACGACCTCCTCCCACGAGGCCGGCCGCAGCGTCGTCAGCGCCTCCGGGGTCCACATCGACTGCTCCACGGCGTGCGCCGCCACGCCCGCGTCGCGCAGCAGCGTGAGCGCCGGCCGGGGGTCGGGCACGTGCGGCGGCTCGGGCAGCCGCTCGATCGCGGCCAGCCGATCCGCCAGGCTCGGGTGCGAGTCGTACGGCGAGGTCTCCTCCGGCCGCCCGGCGAGCCCGGCGACCTCCGCCTGCCGCGCCGGGTCGTTCATGAGCGCGTGGAAGCCGTTGAAGACGGACGCCGGGCGCAGGCCGCCCGCGCCCGTCAGCGACAGGTAGGTCTGCGCGTAGACGTCCCAGGCGGCGGCCGTGCCGTGGATCTTGCGCAGCGCCTCGGACATGGCCGGCCGGCCGCCGATCGCCACGGCCATCTCGTCGGCCTCCAGCTCCTGCCGCCGGGAGACGCCCTGCGAGATCCTCAGGTAGAGCTTCGCGTACGCGGTGAACAGCCGCTGGATCAGCGGGTGGCCGTTCAGCCCCTGCACGGTGGCGATGAGCGACACCCTGCCGCGGTAGATAGGCGCGCCGAGGCGGGTGTGGGCGCCGCTGTAGTGGCCCAGCTCGTGCCCGAGCACGGCCCGCATCTCGTCGACGGTCAGCGTCTGCAGCAGCGGCAGGCCGATGAACATGCGCCGCCTGACCGCCCTCAGGCCGAGGAAGCGGGTGTCCTCGGACACGGCCGCGTTCACCTCGGGCACCAGGCGGATCTCAGCGGGCGGGGCGGTGCGCACCCGCTGGGCCAGGTCCTCGACCGTCTGCCAGAGCACCGGCTCCTGCTCGCGGGTCACCGAGACGCCCGGCTCCTCGCCGCCCTTCAGCCGGCTGACCATGATGAGGGCGCGGACGAGCGCCCCGGCGGCCAGGGTCAGGACGATCGCCGCCTTCAACGTGTTGACGTGGAAGTCGACGATGAGCATCACGTCGAGGAGCACGGCAGCCCCGACGATCAGGCCGACCAGCACGTAGAACCCTGCGAGCAGGGTGAAGGCCAGCACGGCACGGAACGCAGTGGTCATGGGGGAGGGCTCCCGGGGAAGGGGGTTCTCGCGAAACTTGACACTAGCGGAGTCCGGAAAGTGGATAAAATCACTGCACTTATGACCCGCTACGACGACCACGACCAGGCACGCTGGGTGCCCGAGCCGCCCGGCAACCCCGAGCGTGGCTCGTTCGAGCGTGACCGGGCCAGGGTCCTGCACAGCTCCGCGCTGCGCCGCCTGGCCGCGAAGACCCAGGTGGTGGGGCCGTTCGAGGTCGTCGGCGCCGGTCAGCACATCCCGCGCACCCGCCTGACCCACTCGCTGGAGTGCGGGCAGGTCGGCAGGGAGATGGGCGCCGTCCTCGGCGTCGACCCCGACCTGGTGGAGACCGCCTGCCTGGCCCACGACCTCGGGCACCCGCCGTTCGGCCACAACGGCGAGGTCGCGCTCAACGAGCTGGCCGCCGGCTGCGGCGGCTTCGAGGGCAACGCACAGAGCCTGCGGCTGCTCACCCGTCTCGAAGCCAAGGTCCTCACCGAGGACGGCCGCAGCGCCGGTCTCAACCTCACCAGGGCCGCCCTGGACGCCGCCACCAAGTACCCGTGGCCCCGTGAGGTGTCGCCGAAGTTCGGCGTCTACGACGACGACATGCCCGTGTTCGAGTGGATCAGGGACGGCGCGCCGCCCGGCCGGGTCAGCTTCGAGGCGCAGATCATGGACTGGGCCGACGACGTCGCCTACTCCGTCCACGACCTGGAGGACGCGCTGCACTCCGGTCACGTCACCCCCGAGGCGCTGCGCTCGCCCGAGGAGCGCCGGCAGGTGTGCGAGCTGGCCCGCGCCTGGTACGCCCCCGACGCCGACTGCGCCGAGCTGGAGGAGGCGTTCGGCCGCCTGATCGCCGACCCGCTCTGGCCGCGCGGCTTCGCCGCCACCTTCGCCGACCTGGCCGGGCTCAAGGCCCTCACGAGCGGCCTCATCGGCAGGTTCTGCCGCTCCGCGCAGACCGCCACCAAGGAGGCGTACGGCATGCGCCACCGGGTGGACCTCATCGTGCCCCGCTCCACCCAACTGGAGTGCGCCGTGCTCAAGGGCGTCACCGCCCACTACGTGATGACCACCGAGGACCACCACGCCAACCAGGCCAGGCAGCGCGAGCTCATCGCCGAGCTGGCCGTGCTCATCACGCTCGGCGCGCCGAACACCCTGGAGCCCGCCTTCCGGGCCTCCTTCCTCGCCGCGTCCGGCGACGCGGCCCGCACCCGCGTGGTGATCGACCAGATCGCCTCGCTCACCGACACCGCCGCCGTCGCCTGGCACCGGCGCCTGTCCGGCTGACCGCGTTTCCCTTCCAGGATCACGGCCGGGGGGCGGATACTGCGGCCATGGCCACCTATCTGATCGTCGGCGCCGGCCTCGCGGGGGCGAAGGCCGCGCAGACGTTGCGCGAGGAGGGCTTCGACGGCGACATCGTCCTCGTCGGAGCCGAGAACGAGCGCCCCTACGAGCGCCCGCCCCTGTCCAAGGACTACCTGCAGGGCAAGAGCGAGCGAGAGAAGATCTACGTCCATCCCCAGGACTGGTACGCCGGCAACGGGGTCGAGCTCCTGCTCGGCACCCCGGTCACCCGGATCGAGCCCGCCGACCACGCCGTCACGCTCGCCGGCGGCTCCCGCAGGCCGTACGACAAGCTGCTGCTGGCGACCGGGGCGACGCCGAAGCGGCTGCCCGGCCCCGCGGTCTACCTGCGCACCGCCGGGGACAGCGACGCGCTCAAGCGGCGCCTCGCCGAGATCGGCGGCGGCTCCGGCCGGGTCGTCGTCGTGGGCGCCGGCTGGATCGGCCTGGAGACCGCCGCCGCGGCCCGCCTGGCCGGCTGCGAGGTCACCGTGGTGGAGCCGGAGCCCACGCCGCTGCACCGCGTGCTCGGGCCCGAGCTGGGCGAGGTGTTCGCCGGGCTGCACCGCCGCAACGGCGTCGACCTGCGCCTCGGCACGGGCGCCGCGGAGATCACCGAGGAGGGCGTGCGCCTCACCACCGGCGAGCGGCTGGCCGCCGATCTCGTGGTGGCGGGCATCGGCGTCGCCCCCGAGGTGGGGCTCGCCCGCGAGGCCGGGCTGGAGGTCGGCCGCGGCGTCCTCACCGACGCCTCGCTGCGCACCTCCCACCCCGACGTGTACGCCGCCGGGGACGTCGCGGAGCCGTTCAACCCCCTGTACGGCCGGCGCCTGCACGTGGAGCACTGGGCCAACGCGCTCAACGGCGGCCCCGCCGCCGCCCGCGCCATGCTCGGCCAGGAGGTCGTCTACGACCGCGTGCCGTACTTCTTCACCGACCAGTTCGACCTCGGCATGGAGTTCTCCGGCGACACCACGGGCTACGACGAGGTCGTCCACAGCGGGTCCGTGGACGACCTGGAGTTCGTCGCGTACTGGCTGCGCGAGGGGCGCGTGGTGGCCGGCATGAACGTCAACGTCTGGGACGTCGTGGGCGGCATCCAGGACCGCATCCGCTCCGGCGACGTCGTCGACCCCAAGGAGCTCACCTCGGGCTGACGGCCGCCGCCGGAGAACGGCCCGAGCCGGATGACGCTCGGGCCGGTGGACGGCTCAGGTCGGGTTGACCGTGATCGTGATCACCGGGTCCGGCGTCGCCCGCGGCTCCCGCTTCTTGCGCGGCTCCTTCTTGGAGGCGCACTGCACCTGGCACCGGGGCGTCTCGCCGAGCCGGGCCCGCGTGGCGAGCGTCTCCTCGCGCGGCGACAGCGTCCTGTTGCCGGACAGCCACGCGTCGAGGTACCGCCACGGGTTCACCATGCCCCGGCGCACCCACCAGGACGACGGGCCGGTCTTCCACGAGATCGCGAAGTACAGGTTCGGCCCGGTGGCGCGGGCGTTGCCCGTCGTGCCGACCCGGCCCAGCGCCTGCCCGGCCGCCACCCGCACCCCGGGCCGGATCCCGGCGGTGACCGAGTCCAGGTGGCCGCCCAGGTAGCGGACGCCGTCGTCGCCGACGACCGTGACGAACCTGCCCTCGCGGTCGGCGCCCCGGTCGGTGGCCGCGCTCCAGCGGTTCGCGGTGTTCACCTCGTCCACGACGCCGTTCACGGGGGAGACGAACGTGCAGCCCTTGCCCGTCCAGATCGTCGTCTTCGGCAGCACGAGGAGCTGCCGCTGGTAGCTGACCTGGCAGCCGGTCACCGGGAAGGCGTAGGTGTAGTCGGACAGCCGGGGCGGCGGCACCTTGGTGGGCGACTTGCCCGAGGGCGGCTCGACGGACGCCTGCCGCGAGGCGCCCGGGTCGGGGATGGTCGCGGTGACGAGGGGTGTCGCCCCGGTCGCCGCCGGCGGCGACACGGTCTCGGGCGACTGGGCGCTGACCCCTTCCACCCCGGTCGTCGTCTGGGCGCAGGCGCCGCTCAGCAGCAGGGCGGCCGCCACGGCCACCCATCGTCCCAGATGCCCCGATCGCATGATCTCCACCCGCGTCACCGTATCCAGCCCGAGCTTTACCTTTGTAGCCGACGTGGACAACAGGGTGGACACGTTTTCCGCTTTCCGGGCCCTGAAGTGACAACACCCTTCCCATCACCTCAAACCGGACACTCCAGCGGGTCCGTCCGCGGCCACCGGGTGGGGGTCTGTCCGCCGGCCGCAATAGACTCACCGGCGTGGCTGGCCGCATCCGTGACGTCGACATCGCGCTCGTACGCGAGCGATCCCCCATCGCCGACGTGATCGGCGAGCACATCCAGTTGCGCAACGCCGGCGGCGGCAACCTCAAGGGCCTCTGCCCCTTCCACGACGAGAAGTCCCCGTCCTTCAACGTCACCCCCGAGCGCGGCATGTACTTCTGCCTCGCCGCCGAGACGCGGGTCCTGACGTGGGACGGCGTGCGCCCCATCGCGGAGCTCGCCGGAGCTGTGCACCGCGTGCTCGCCGCCGACGGCACCTGGGTGGACGCCCCGTTCAGGTCCTTCGGCGTGCAACCGCTCATGCGGCTCGTGCTCAGCAGGAACGGCCAGAAGAAGGAGATCTTCGCCACTCCCGAGCACCGCTGGTTCGTCAGGTCGGGCCGCAGGCAGGACAAGCGTGCCGAGGTCGTCACCAAGGACCTGAGGTCCGGACAGCGTCTCGTCTCGGTCTTCCCCGCGACGCGCACCAAGCGCACGACACCGTCGCCGTTCGGCATCGCACACGGGATCACGTTCGGCGACGGCACACGGGCCGCCACCGGGAGCAGGGCCACCCTCGACAGCGTCAAGGACGCGCCGCTGCTGAGATGGTTCCCCCACAGCCTCGTGACCGAGGGCGGACCGGCGCGCCGGCCGCAGTTGCTCGTCCACCACCTGCCCCGGTTCTTCAAGGAGCCGCCCACGCTTGAGGAGTCGGTCTCCTACCTGTACGGCTGGCTCGCCGGTTACGTGGCGGCCGACGGTCACGTGGCCAAGGACGGCACCGTCATGCTCCACTGCGCGAGCCGTGAGACGCTGGAGTACGTTCGCGCGGTCTGCACCCGGCTCGGCATCGGCACCTACGGCGTGACCGAGCAGATCCGCACCGGCTTCCCGGGCAGGCGGCCCAGCTCGGTCTTCCGGATCCACTTCGTGAACGAGGACCTGACGGACGACTTCTTCCTGCTCGACGAGCACCGGGCGCGGTTCGCGGGCGCGTCCAAGGCGTTCGCGCGACGCGGCTGGGTGGTGGAGTCCGTCGAGGAGACCGGCCGTGTCGAGGAGGTCTTCTGCGCCACGGTCGAGCAGGGCCACGCGTTCGTCCTGGAGGACAACATCCTCACCGGCAACTGTTTCGGCTGCTCCGAGGGCGGGGACGTGATCACGTTCGTGGAGCGGATCGAGCACCTGTCGTTCGGGGAGGCGGTCGAGCGGCTGGCGCAGCGGGCCGGGATCCAGCTCCAGTACGAGCAGGGCGGGTACATGCCGCGGCGCGACCACGGCGAGCGGGCTCGGCTCATCGAGGCGCACCGCGCCGCCGCCGAGTTCTACGTCTCCAAGCTCATGAGCCCCGACGCGGCGCCCGGCCGGCGGTTCCTGTCGGAGCGCGGGTTCGAGCGGGCCGACGCCGAGCTGTTCGGGGTGGGCTACGCGCCCGCCGAGTGGGAGGCGCTGGCCCGCCACCTCATGGGGCGCGGGTTCACCGCCGAGGAGCTGGTCAAGGGCGGGCTGGCCAAGGAGGGCCGCCGGGGGCCGATCGACCGGTTCCGGGGGCGGCTGGTCTGGCCGATCCGCGACGCGACGGGTGACGTGATCGGGTTCGGCGCGCGCAAGCTGCTCGACTCCGACGACGGGCCGAAGTACCTCAACACGCCCGACTCGCCGCTGTACAAGAAGAGCCAGGTGCTCTACGGCATCGACCTGGCCAAGCGGGAGATCTCCAAGCGGTCCCAGGCGGTGATCGTCGAGGGCTACACCGACGTGATGGCCTGCCACCTGGCCGGGGTGCCGACGGCCGTGGCCACCTGCGGCACCTCGTTCGGCGAGGAGCACATCAAGATGCTGCGACGCTTCCTGCTCGACCAGGCCGAGTTCAGGGGCGAGGTCATCTTCACCTTCGACGGCGACGCCGCCGGCCAGAAGGCGGCCCTGCGGGCGTTCGCCGATGAGCAGAAGTTCGTCACGCAGACGTACGTGGCCGTGCAGGGCGACGGGCTCGACCCGTGTGACCTGCGCGTCAAGCAGGGCGACGCGGCCGTCCGCGACCTGATCGCCGGCCGTGAGCCGCTGTTCCAGTTCGCCATCCGCAGCACGATCAGCCGGTACGACCTGCGCAGCAACGAGGGCAAGATCGCGGCGCTCGACGCGGCGGCGCCCATCGTGGCCGGCATCAAGGACCCGGGCCTGCGCAAGCGCTACGCCATCGACCTCGACCGGTGGCTGGGGTTCATGGACGAGCGGTTCGTCATGCAGCGCATCGCCGAGGTGGGCAACGCCCAGTCGGGCCGGGGGCCCCATGGCGGTCGTGGTGGCGGCGGCCCGCGCGCGCCCCGGCCCGCGCCGGTGGACCCGCACACCCGGGGGGAGGCCGAGCTGCTCAAGCTGGCCGTGCAGCGGCCGGCGCTGCTCGGGCCGCGCTTCGACGCGCTCGACCCGCAGGCGTTCACCGTGGCCGACCACGTGACGCTGTGCCAGGTGATCGCGGCGGCGGGCGGCACGGCGGCGGCCGGTCACGGCGGGCGGGAGTGGGTGGACCGGCTGCTGGAGCACGCGCCGGACGAGGTGGCGCGGGTGCTGGTGACGCGGTTCGCGGTGGAGGCGATCCAGGCCGACTCGCACGTCGAGGAGCGCTACGGCGCGGCCATGCTGGCGGCCATCGAGGCCATCGCGGTCGACCGGGCCATCGCGCAGGTCAAGTCCCGCATCCAGCGGCTCAATCCGGTGGAGGAGCAGCAGGAGTACAACAGGCTGTTCGGTGAGCTGGTGGCATTGGAGCAGCAGCGGCGGGTGCTGAGGGAACGCGCGGCCGGAAGCTGAGTCCCCGCCCAAGAGGGACATTGCCGAGCTGTTGTACAGGAAAAATACTCGCGTCAGTCAGGTGGTCGTGCGCCGCGTCCGGCCGGGCCTCGCCTCCGGACCCGTCCGGGGACGTTCGGGCAGGCCGCGGCGGGAGCACCCACCCGATGGCCCGGCGGCCGCCCCGTTACCCGGTCGCGTAATTGACTTTTCTTTCCTGATCAAACTCCTGTCAAACCTTTAATAGATCTCGGTTTGGTAAGGGGAGACTCCTTACCTTCTGTGCCAAAAATGGGTCTGCCATTTTATGGAAGCAATACTGCAGACTGTCTCCCGTGGGTGCATCGGTGCTGCCAAGTGGGCCGCCATCGGTAGATCAGGTGGCGGATCTCGTCGCGAAAGGAAGAGAGCGCGGAAGCGTAACCGTCGATGACGTCGCAGCCGCGCTTGACCGATCCGAGTTGCCGTCCGACGCGCTGGAACGCGTCGTGCGGATGCTCGCCGAGAACGGTGTGGAGGTCCTTGAGCCCCAGGGTGACGAGGAGCCCTCCCGCCCCGATGAGGAAGACGTCGGCAAGCGCGCGCCGACCAGCGATCTGGTCCGCATCTATCTGCGGGAGATCGGCCGGGTGCCGCTGCTGACGGCTGAGGAGGAGGTGGAGCTCGCCAAGTCGATCGAGGCCGGTCTGTTCGCCGAGGACAAGCTCGGCAACGGGGCCTCACGCCTGGCCTTCCCGGAGTTCAGGGAGCTCGTGTGGCAGGGCACGAGGGCCAAGCAGCGCCTCATCGAGGCCAACCTCAGGCTCGTGGTGTCGATCGCCAAGCGGTACGTGGGGCGGGGGATGCTGTTCCTGGACCTGATCCAGGAGGGCAATCTCGGCCTGATCCGCGCGGTGGAGAAGTTCGACTACACCAAGGGCTACAAGTTCTCCACCTACGCCACGTGGTGGATCCGGCAGGCGATCACGAGGGCGATCGCCGACCAGGCACGCACGATCCGGATCCCCGTCCACATGGTGGAGACGATCAACAAGCTCGTCCGGGTGCAGCGCCAGCTCCACCAGGACCTCGGCCGCGAGCCCGTGCCCGAGGAGATCGCCAAGGAGATGGACCTCCCGGTGGACCGGGTGGTGGAGATCCAGCGCATCGCGCAGGAGCCGGTGTCGCTCCAGTCGCCGATCGGCGAGGAGGACTCCGACCTCGGCGACTTCATCGAGGACGCGGACGCGGTGGTGCCGATGGAGGCGGCCGCCTTCATCATGCTGCAGGACCAGCTCGACGACATCCTGGCGACGTTGTCGGACCGTGAGCAGCGCATCATCCAGCTCCGCTTCGGCCTGGCCGACGGGCATCCGCGCACGCTGGAGGAGGTGGGGAGGGAGTTCGGCGTCACCCGGGAGCGCATCCGGCAGATCGAGTCGAAGACCCTGGCCAAGCTCCGCCACCCGACACGGGCGCAGATGCTGCGGGACTACCTGGACTGACCGTTCCAGGCGTACGAGGGGCCCGGGGGTTCACCCCCGGGCCCCTCGTACGCGGGCCGGGTCTACGAGCAGCCCTCGAACTGGGGGACCGCCGGCGTGGACAGGTCGAGGCCGGCCCGCCCGAACCAGTCGTGCAGCAGCCGCGAGGCCGTCCCGTCCTGGTACATGGTGGTGATGGCCCGGTTGACCGCCTCGCAGCCCTCGACGTCGCTCTTGCGCATGCCCACGCCGGTCCGCTGCTCGTTGAACTGGGCGTTGGCCAGCCGCAGGCCGGAGCCGTCCTTGATGGCCAGACCGGCCAGGATGATGTCGTTGGTGGTGATGGCGTCCACGCGGTTCTGCTTGAGCGCCGCCAGGCACGCCGCGTAGTCGGGGAACGGCACGACCTGCGCCGCGACCTTGCGCTCCTCCACCACCCGCTGGGCGGCGTTCGAGCCCTTGACCTCGCAGATGCGCCGCCCCTTGAGGTCGCGGACGTTGCGGATGCCGCCGTCGTCGCCCCGGACCAGGATGTCCTGGTAGGAGATGTGGTACGGCCCGGCGAACAGCACCTTCTGCTTGCGGTCCATGCTGATCGTGTACGTGGCCAGCACGAGGTCGGCCTTGCCGGAGGTGATCGCCTTCTCGCGGTCGGCGGCGAGCACGGGCTCGAAGTCCACGCGCTTGCCGAGCTTGCCGGCGATGTAGCGGGCCACGTCGATGTCGAAGCCCTCGAACGTGCCGTCGGGCTTGCGGTAGCCGACGGAGGGCAGGTCGGGGCGCACCCCGATGACGATCGTGTCCGCGTCGAGGACCGACGTGTGCTCGGCCGCCGCGCAGCCGCCGGCGAGCAGGCCGGTCGCGGCCAGCAGGACGGCCGCCAGCCCGGCCCTGAGCACGGCCGGGCGCGGGAAGATCCGCTTCATCGGTACTCCTTCAGCCGGGGCCAGACGCCCGCCAGCACCAGCAGCGCGATGCCTCCGATCGCGAACGGGGCGAGCCTCCACAGGTCGTCCAGTGCCTGCTCGCCGTCGCCGATCTTCCGGTCGAAGGCCAGCTCGTGACCGCGTGACAGCGTCACCAGCGCGTCGTCGTAGGCGTCGAACGCCTGCCGGACCGGGCCGAGCCGGGCGGCGACGGCCGCGTCGGCCCGTCCTGAGGCGGCGAGGGACCGGAAGCCGGTGTCGGCCCGCTGGAACGCCTGGTAGGCGGCCAGCGCCCGCTCGCCGTCGGGGCCGTCGAGGCGGTTGCCCATGAGGCCGAGGTAGCCGCCGCCGGTGCCGGCCACCTTGGCGTGGTAGGCGTCGAGGTTGCCGGCCGGCAGGTAGAACACGGTCATGGCCTTGTCGAGGTAGGTGTGCTCGTAGGTGTCGGCCCGGACCTTGTCCAGCACGTAGCGGCTCTGGTCGCCCTGCATGCTGTTGCTGATCGCGCGGGCCCTGGCGACGTTGAGCACCGGGTCGAACCCCTGGCTCTTGGCGGCCCGCAGGTCCCGCTCGTCCTGGGCGAGCACGCTCGCCCCGGCCACCAGCGCGAGGGCCGTCACCAGGGTGGCGGCCAGCAGCGCGAGCCCGAACACCCGTCGGAAGCGCCGCGCCAGGTACACCTGGAGCCACACCAGGCAGGCCAGCGCCACCAGCCCGGTCACGATCACCACGCCGCGCAGCGCCGGCACGGTGACGCTCTTCTCGTCGTACGTGCGGCGCACGATCGTGCCGCTCTCCAGGGTCAGGTTGTACGCCTGGGGGAGCAGGACGAGCCGCATCAGGTCGGTGGCCTGCCGGTAGACCGCGACCACCTTGTCCGACGGGGCCCCGGCCGGGTGGCGGGCCTGGGAGTCGAGCAGCAGCGCCTGGCCGACCAGCCGCTCGTAGCGGCCGAGCCCGTCGAGCACCGACTGGACGGTCTTCCGCTCGGCCGGGTCGTCGCCGGACAGCTCGAACGCCTTCATCAGCGCGTCGTTGGCCTCGGAGCGGCGCTGGTCGTAGCGGGCGAGCGCCTGCTGACGCTCCTTGCCGTACTCCTGGCCCATGAGCAGCGCGTCGGCGATCTGCGCGTCCATGTCGCTGAGCCCGAAGTACAGGCCGGCGGTGGCGAGGACCTGGGGGCCGGCGTCGCGCCCGATGACGCGCAGCCCGTCGCGGGCGGCGGCGCTGCCGATCGCCAGCGACCCGAACATCAGCGCCAGGGCGGCGACGGTGACGCCGGTGATGACCCGGATCCGGCGGGGCACGCTGCGGCGCGTCGCCGGCCGGCCCGGCGACGGGACGGCCGGGACCTGGGCGGGGGTGACGGGGGCGGGCGGGGCGGACGGCGGCGGTAAGGGTGACGGTGGCGGCGCCTGGACGGTGGTCACGGCGTTCCCTCCCTGATGGTGATGACCGTCCACGCGCCCACGTGGATGCGGTCGCCCGCCCCCACGGGGACGGGCACGTTGACGGCGACGGGCTTGCCGTTGATCCGCGTGCCGTTGGCGGAGCCGGGGTCGACGAGCATCCACGACCCGTCCTGCTGCGCGAGCAGCACGGCGTGCAGGTGGGAGACCCCCGGGTCCTCGGGCGGCCCGGTCAGGTCGATCTCGGGCCTGGCGGGGCGGGTCCTGCTGCCGCGCCCGATGCGGACCTGGTCGCCGGCGAGCGGGAAGGAACGCTCCGGGCAGTACGGCGGGAAGGCGACGGCGTGGGCGTCCGGCCCGCCCTGGGCGACGACCTCCTCGTAGTAGGCGAGGTCGGCGCCCGTGACCGCCTCCCAGCGGGCCCCGACGACCTGGACGCGGGGCGGCGCGCTGCCGGAGTAGTCGTGGCCGCACACCTCGCAGTACTGGCCGGCGCGCGGCGTCCGGCACACCGGGCACTCCTCCACCGGTCCCTGCGCGGGCGCGGCCGGGTGGGCCGCGGGCGCGGGGATGCCGGCGGCGCCGGGGGAGACGGCCATCTGGGCCCCGCAGATGTCGCAGTAGTCGTCGGCGCCCGAAGCGTGACCCTGCGGGCAGGTGGCCATCAGGAGCCCTCCCCGCCCTGCCGCAGCCTGCTCGTGCGGACCGAGCCGGTGTCGAGCTCGATCTCGTCGGCCTTGTCCACGTTGCGGCGCAGCCGGGCGGTGCCGTCGTGCGGGTTCACCTCGACGACCTTGTCGAGCAGCCGCGCCGTGTCGGCGCGGCCCGACTCGGACGC
Organism: Nonomuraea sp. 3-1Str; assembly: GCF_031570565.1. NCBI lineage: Bacteria > Bacillati > Actinomycetota > Actinomycetes > Streptosporangiales > Streptosporangiaceae > Nonomuraea > Nonomuraea sp. 3-1Str. Next base: position 57,044 of record NZ_JALHBK010000009.1, on the reverse strand, counting down.
GATCTGCCGGGCCTTGGCCAGGCGGGCCGTCGCGACGTCCACGTCGCCCGCGGCCCGCGCGCTCAGCCCCTCCTGGATCAGCTCGTGCAGCTCCGCCTGGCCGGTGTAGTGGGCGACCTTCCCGTTGATGCGGGTGGACTGGGCCAGGTCGTCGGTCCACTGGGCGAGCACGTTGCCGCTGGCCAGCACCTCCTGGGTGTCGGGGCGCAGCAGCTTGACCCAGCCCGCGCGGATCTCGGTGCCGATCTGGCCGGGCGGCACCTCGACGCACAGGTGGTACTCGCGCTCCTCCGCGCCCCAGGCGCCGGTGGGGTAGTCACCGGTCAGCGGGTTGACGTCGGTGCGCTTGCCGGTCAGGTCGAGCAGCGTGGGGGAGACCTGCTTGACGAACTTGAGCGTCGCGGTCTGCGGCACCCACACCCGGAACGCCAGCTCGGCCACGGTCTTGCTCATCGACTCCTGGGTGATCCGGCCGAAGAAGGCCGACAGGTCGCCCTGGTTCCTGACGAAGTCGAACGTGCCGAGCAGCGCGTCGGCCACCTTGCGCAGCTCGGCCGGCACCCAGTCGGAGCCCACGCCCAGGCTGTCGCACACGAACGCGCCCGAGCAGGCCGACAGGGCGCGGGCGAAGGCGTCGCTCGTCTCGTTGTTCTGCCCGTCGGTCATCAGCAGGGCGTGCCTGATCGCGTCGGGGTGCTGCATCAGCAGGTCGCGGGCCAGCAGCAGCCACTCGCCGATGGAGGTGCCGCCGTTGGCCGACAGCTTGCCGATGGCGGCCTGCGCCTCGGCCCGGGTGGCGCGCGTGGCCCGCACCAGCGTGCGGCCGCGCGGGTAGACCACGCGGGCCGAGTCGGTGCCGGCGACCACCGCGAAGTTCACGCCGTCGCGTAGCGACTGGACGGCGGTGGCGGCCGCCTGCCGCGCCTCGCGGATCTTGCCCCCGCTCATGGAGCCGGACGTGTCCACGATGATCACTTCCGCGGCCTCGGCCGGCACGGACGTCGTCGTCGTGACCGAGCCGGTGGAGGAGACGGTGAGGATGGCGTGGACCTCACGCCCGTCGAGCGGCAGGTACTTGTTCTGGTCGATCTGGAGCGTGAAGGCGGGCTGGTCACCCATGCTGTCCTCCTACGGGGATCAGGACGATGGTCACGTTGTCGTGGCCTCCGGAGCTCAGCGCGTGGCGCAGCAGCTCGCGGGCCAGGTCGAGGGGTGCGGCGGCGCCGGGGAAGGCGTAGCCGCCGAGGTAGCGCCACAGGCCGTCGCTGCAGATCAGCAGCAGCCCGGGGCCGGGCGGTTCGAGGACGCGGGTGCTCGCCTTCCAGTCACCGGCGTCGGCCCCGAGCCACGCGGTGATCTCGCCCGTGGAGATCGCGTGGTCGTCGGTCAGCCGTACTCCGGCCACCGGCCCGGCGGAGTCGTACGGGAGCCAGTAGGCGCGCGTGTCGCCCGCCCAGGCGAGCGTCGCCCGGCCGCCGGACACGACCGCGGAGACGTACGTGCAGGCCGGGGCGTCGTCGACGGAGGACGCCAGCTTGGCCACCGCCCGGCCCGCCAGCTCGAACGCCTCCGCCGAGCTCACCCCGCGCGCCAGGGCCGTGGCCGCCGTCTCCACCGCCAGCGCCGACGCCTCGTCGGCGCGCGGTGAGCTGCCCACGCCGTCGCACACCACCGCCACGGTGACGTCGCCGGCCTCCAGCAGCGCCATCGCGTCCTCGTTGCGCGCGCGGCGCAGCCCCTTGTGGGTCACCGCCGCCGCGCCGCCGGGGAGCGTGAGCTCCGCCTCGTCCCTGCCGGTCGGCTGGCGCAGCCCGCACCGCTCGCAGTAGCCCTCGGCGTCGACCGCCTGCGCCCCGCACGCGGCGCAGGCGGGGGCGTCGAGCGCGTGGCCGCACGCCTCGCAGAAGGAGTGGTCGGCCTGCACGGCGGCCTCGCAGACGGGGCACTTCACAGCCACGTCCGGGGGCGTACGGCGTTGGCGCGGTCGATGAGGTCGTGCCGTTCCTGCCGGGTGTCGGCCGCGACGGCCAGTCTGCGGAAGATGCCCTCCAGCCGTTGGCGCAGGCCCCGCTCGGTGAACGGCGCGCCCGCCACGGTGAGCTCGCCCGGACCGCCGCTCGCCCCCGCCCCTGTCGCGGCGGCCGGTGGCGCGCCCGAGGCGTGCAGCCACGCCAGGGCGGCCTGCAGCAGCTCGGCGGCCATCGACTCGCGGCGGCGCGGGTCGAGGTCGGTCAGGTCGTCCAGCCGGTCGGCCGCCGCCGCCAGCTCCTCGGGGCGCAGCGTCTCGGGCTGGTCGGCGCGGGCGACCGACGCCACCAGGGCGAGCTGTGCGGCCACCCGATGGGAGGAGGTGGCCGGCACCTCGTCCAGCACCCGCACCCGGCCGGCCCGGGCCAGCCCGAAGGCCGCGCTCACGTACGCGCGGTCGGTCCGCCACACGCTGTCGTACCAGGGGGCGGCGTCCTGGCCCGAGCACTCCACGGCGAAGGCGACGGCGAGCTTGGGCGCGCACTCGCCCGGCAGCGCCGAGAAGCACGCGTCGAAGAGTGGCACGGCCCGCTCGGCCCGCCCGAGCGCGAGCTCCAGCACCCCGCGGTACCAGGTGACCCGCCAGTCGCCGGGCAGCGCCCGCTCGGCGTCGTCGAGGGCCTGGGCGGCCCCCTCGGAGCCCTGCTCGGCGAGCAGCCGGGCCCGGGTGAGCCAGGTCTCCGGGGTCTGCTGCATCGCGGCGACCTGCGTCACGAGCTGGGCCGGGTCGCGCCCCACCAGGCCGGCCAGCGCGCCGGCCGCCGGGTCCTCGGGGTCGGCGAGCGGCACGGGCAGCGCCGTCGCCGCCGCGCGCGGGTCGAGCGGGTCGAACACCCGGGCGGCGTCCGCCGACAGCATCGCGCCGGCCGCCACCCGCTCAGGGCCGAACAGCGCGGAGGGCGCCGGGTACGGGCGGCCGTCCGCGATGGCGCTGACCTCGCGCAGCACGCCGACGAGCTGGGCCTCCATCTCCTCGGCGCTCTGGAACCGGGCGGCCGGGTCGGGGGCGGTGGCCCGGCGCAGCAGCCGGATGAACGACTCGGTGCCGAAGCTGCCGGGCAGCGGCGTCTCGACGCCGTTCCTGGCCGGGCTGAACGACGGGATGGCCATCACCGCCAGCGTCCGCCCCACCGTGTAGAGGTCGGAGGCCACCGACGCGGGCCGCGTGTCCAGCTCGGGCGCGTGGTAGCCGAGCGTGGCCCACGACGAGCCCGCCGGCGAGCCGGCGCGCTGGACCGCGCCCAGGTCGATGAGCCGGAGCCGCTTGCCGACCCGGATCACGTTGGCCGGCTTCAGGTCGCAGTAGACCAGGCCCTGCTCGTGCAGGTATGCGAACGCGCGCAGGATCTCCCGGCCGTACATGAGGGTCTCGCGCAGCGGCTGCGGGCCCTGGCGGCGCAGCTCGTGCAGCGACTGGCCGCCCACGTACTCCATCACGATGTAGCCGAGGCCGGCCGACCGCTGGAAGTTGAAGATCTTGACGATGTTGGGGTGGTCGACCGTGGTGAGGAAGCGCCGCTCGGCCTCGGCCGCCGCAAGCGCCTCGGCGTCGGCGGTGTTGAGCAGGCCCTTGAGCACCACCCAGCGGCCGTCGAGGTTCTCGTCGGCGGCCAGGTAGACCCAGCCGAGGCCGCCGTGGGCCAGGCAGCCCAGCACCCGGTACTGCCCGCCGACGAGGTCGCCCTTGCCCAGCTTCGGGGTGAACGAGAACTCGTGGCGGCAGTGCGGGCAGAACCCGGAGGTCAGTCCCGGCCGGCCGTCGCGGGAGCGGCCGATCGGCTTGCCGCAGCTCGGGTTGGAGCAGAAACGCTTGTCCTCCGGCACCTCCGGGTCGGCCATGACGGCCGCGGCCGGGTCCCGGTAGGGGACCGACGGGAGGTCGGCCAGCTCGGGCAGCGCGCCCCCGCGGGAGCGGCCGGTGCTGACCGGGCCCGTGAGCGGCCTGCTGGGAGCCGGTGCACCGAGGTCGGCCGGGCCGCCGGCGGGTGCGGAAGAACCCGCTAAGGGAGTGGCGGGCGCCCCGGTGGTTTCGGGGTGGCCGCACAGGTCGCAGTAACCGTCTTCGATCGTGCCCGTGCAACCGGGCTGCCGGCATCCGCTCATCGGCCACCTCCGTGGATAGCGCGCTGGTACAGGTCGACGGCCTCGGCCGCCCTCGTCAGGTCGCAGGGCGCGGTCCACAGCAGCAGCCGCGCCCGCTCGTGGAGCCGGGTCGCCTCCGGGTCCTCGGCCGTGCCCCGGCGCACCGCCATGGCCTGGCAGGCGCCGAGCCGGCCGCGCAGCTCGTCGCGCCGGCCGACCAGGCCGTACATCGCCGCCGCCGTGGCCCGAGCCTGCTCCGCGGCCTGCCGCGCCGCCTGCTCCAGGGCGGTGAGCCGGCGGGCCCGGACGAGCCAGTCGTCGGCGGAGGCGTCGAGCGCGGCCAGCTCGTCCCTCAGGGCGTCCACCCTGCTCGTCGGCGCGGCCCGCGGCGGCAGGGCGATCTTCACGACCACCGCGCCGTGGGCCAGCCTGGCCTCGCTCTCCGCGGCCCGGACCCGGTCGAGCGCGGCGGCCAGGTCTTCACGCCGCCGGCCGTACTCCCGTCTGGCCCGCAGCGCCTCCTCCAGGTCGGCCCGGTGGCCGGCGAGGAGGCGGTCGATCCGGTCGAGGTCGTGGGGGGCCGGCGGGGAGCCCAGGGGGTCCTCCAGGACGGCCGCCCGCATCCGCCCCAGCTCCTCCGCCACGCCCGCCGGTGCCGTGTCAGCCCGTGCCGTGTCCGCCTGGACGGCTCCCTCCGGCGCGTCCAGCTCGCGGCGGAGCGTGGTCACCTCGCGTAACAGCGCGCCGGCCGCGTCCAGCCGGGGCAGCGCCGCCGACCAGACGGCGTCGATGTCCGCCAGCGCGTCGGTGACCTCCTGGAAGGAGGCGTCCATGCGGGTGACAGCCTCGTCGAGGGTGAGCCGCTCGTCCACCTCGGGCAGCAGCGACCGCTGCTCGACGGGCTTGACCGCGGCCTTCAGCACCACCGAGCGGCCGGCCAGCAACTCCGTCAGCGCGGCGAGCTGGTCGGAGCCGAGCCGCCCGCGCGAGGCCCTGATCTGCTCCGCGTCGCGCAGCACGCCCCGGTAGGCGTCGTACAGCGTCCACAGCGCCGTCAGCGCGGCCTGGCCGGCCATCCAGCGGCGCTGGGTGAGGCCGCGCAGCGGGGCGCCCTTGAGCACCTGGTAGGTGGTGTGTGATTCGAGATCGAGCAGGTGCCCGGAGATGCGGTCGCGTTCGTCCGCCCGGGCGCGCAGCGCGTACTCGGCGCCTTCCCTGCTCATGGGTGGTCCCAGGCCCATCATGCTCCCCGTGAAGAGGGTCCCCGATGCCCCGCTTTTACCGGCTCAACGGCAGGCGCGGTGGGTTGGTTCCGGCGGGTGGGGGAGGTCCCTGACATGACCCTGATTGAACCCTGTCTCGCCTGCAATCCGCTTAAAGGATCTTTTATTGTCAAAGGCATGGGACGCATTCTTCTGATCGCCGCGGCCGTGCTCGCCGCGCTGGTGCTCATCGGCCCGCTGCTGGGCCTCGCCTTCACCCTGCTCAAGTGGGGCCTCATCATCGGCGTCGTCGCCTTCGGCGTAATGCTTGTATCAAAGTGGACGAAGAGGACATAGCTTCCGCGCGCCGCGCGGCGCATAGTGGGTGAATGGATGCGCGGCCAGCGGTCGACGACGCCGCGCTCGGGCGTGAGGCGCTGTCCGTGCTCGACGCGAACTGGACGGGGACCGCCACCGTGCCCGCGCCCGGCCTCTACCCCCACCAATGGAGCTGGGACTCCGCGTTCGTGGCGATCGGCCTGGCCCGCCACCGCCCCGAACGGTCCCGCGCCGAGCTCCTCAACCTCCTCGCCGGGCAGTGGGCCACCGGGATGGTGCCGCACATCGTCTTCCACACCCCGGAGGCGTACTTCCCCGGGCCGTCCGTCTGGCGCTCGCACGAGCACGAGTCGGCCCCCCGCGTGCTGACCTCCGGCCTCACCGCGCCGCCGGTGCACGCGCTGGCCGTGTGGTGCGTCTACCGGCACACCGGAGACGCCGGCTTCGTGCGGCGCGCCTACCCGTCGCTGGTCGCGCAGCACGCCTATCTGGCCGCCACCCGCGACCTCGGCGGCGCCGGGCTCGCCGCGATCGTCCACCCCTGGGAGTCCGGGATGGACGACAGCCCGGCCTGGGACCCGCCGCTCGCCGCCCTCCCCGAGATCCGGTACGGGTACCGCAACGTCGACCTCGACGAGCGGCACCCCGACAGCGACCACGACCGCTACGTCTGGCTCGCCCTGCGCTACCGCAACGCCGGCTACCGGCCCGAGTACCTGCGCGACGAGCACCCGTTCGCCATCGAGTGCCCGATGTTCAACGGCATCTGGCTCGCCTCGTGCCAGGCGCTGGCCGAGCTGGCCCCGCTGGCCCGAGCCGACCCCGCCCCGCACGCCGAGCAGGCCGAACGCATCCGGCGCGCCCTGCTCGACCGCCTCTGGGACGGCTGCTTCTACGCCCGCGACCTGCGTGCCGGCCGGCTCATCCCGATCTGCACGGTCGGCGGGTTCGGGCCGCTGCTCGACCCCGGGCTGCCCGGCGAGCACGTCGCCGCGCTCGTCGACGTGCTCCAGTCGGCCCGGTTCATGGGGGCGACCGGCTACCCGGTGCCGAGCTGCGAGATCCGCGCGTCCCAGTTCGACCGCACCCGCTACTGGCGCGGCCCCTCCTGGGTGAACACCAACTGGCTGCTGCGCCGCGCCGCCTCCCTGCACGGCCTCGGGCCGCTGCGCGACCAGCTCACCAGCGGCACGCTGCGCCTGGTCCGGCAGGCCGGCTTCCGGGAGTGCTTCGACCCGTTCGACGGCAGCGGGCGCGGCTGCCGCGACTTCTCGTGGAGCGCCGCGCTGACCCTCGACCTGCTCGCCGATAACGTGGAGCCATGAGCCTGCTGCACCGCCTGCCCTCCGACGTCCGCAAGTCCCTGGCGACCGTGCCGGGGGAGCGGGTGCTCACCTTCGCCGGATCCGACGGCGGCTACGTGGTCGCGACCGACCTCGCGCTGTTCCTGTCCGACGGGACGCGGGTGCCGTACGAGACGGTCGACAAGGCGGCGTGGAACGAGGAGGGGCTGCGCGTCCTCACCACCGACGGCCGGTGGCACCAGGAGCGCATCAGCGAGCCGCGGCTGCTGCCGGAGACCGTCCGGGAGCGGGTCAACTCCACGATCATCGTCAACAAGCACGTCTCGCTGCCGGGGCGGGGCGGCGTGCGGCTGGTCGCCCGGCGCAGGCCGGGGGGCGACATGCTCGGCTGGACGCTGGTCTTCGACGACGGCCTCGACCCCACCGACCCCGGGCTGCGGGCCCAGGCGGAGCAGGCCCTGGAGGGGGTACGACGGAGCATGGGCGTCTGAAGCCCAGGACCTGTCCTTGTGGAGGCGGGCGTGTGCGGGCGGCTTGGGAGATGCCGCCGCACACGCCCGCAGATCTTCCGGGGGCCGGCCTCGGGTGGCCGCCGGACCGGTCAGTAGGGGATGCCGGTCTCGTTGGGTTTCTTCTCGCCCATGCCGCTCTGGTCCGGCCAGCCGGTTCCCGTGTCGTGGTCGTGGCCGCCCAGGAACGGGATCTTGTCCTGGAGCGTGCCACCGACCCGCTCACGGGCCACACCGGCCACCTTCGACACCTGCGCGCCCACGACTCCCGCGGCCTCCTGGACCCTCGGGTCGTCGCTCAGGCGCTGGGCCATCTTCTTGATCTGCTCGTACCGTTCACGACCTGCCCGGCTGCCGAGCACGTACCCGACGGCCATACCGACGGCGAATGTCATTCGATATCGCATTTCGCACCTCCGCTGTCTCCGGGCCTACCCCGATGACGATGCGACACGCACTCCGGGAGTGCGCTAATGTAGTCCTGCGCCGAACGGAAGGGGTCAAAGAGCCCCCCGATCAGCGCCGAAGCACGATCCCGCGTAGCTCAACGGCAGAGCAGCCGGCTGTTAACCGGCAGGTTATAGGTTCGAGTCCTATCGCGGGAGCTTTTGAGAGACGCATAGCTCAGGCCCCTTCCTGGTTCCAGGAAGGGGCCTGAGTCGTTCCGGGACCGGCGCGCGGGCCGGCGTGGCCTGTGAGCGGTCATCTTCCGGGCACGGGTCCACGGCCGGGGCCGGCGTACGGCGGTGACGGGGAAGGGTGCGGGTCAGCGGGTTCTCGTGTCCCGGTCGGCGCCGACGACCCCGTACAAGGCCCAGCCGAGGCCCAGGAGGACCCCGCCGACCCCCGCGACCACCCCCACCTGCTCGGAGCCGAGCAGGGCGAGAACCGCGATCAGGGCGGCGAAGGCGAGCGACAGGCCGAGCATGACCCTGTTGTAGACGCGCTTGTTCATGCATCACACGATCACCGTTCCGGAGCCCGTGGGGTATCCACCGATCGGTGGACATGTCTCGTCAATCGGGGAAAACTGCGCTTCATGGGTGGCGGGGGGCGCGCGAGCGCGCGGGCGGAGGACGTCTGGCTGCGCTCGTACCCGTACTGGGACGCCTACTACGCGGTCGTGCTCGCGGTGACCGTCGTCGTGGTGGCCGCGCAGGCCGATGGCACGGCCAAGGGACCGGCCGGGCAGGCGGGGCCGTTCGTGGCGATCGGGCTGCTGCTCGTACTGGCGCTCGCGTACGCGCTCGCCGGGCGCAGGGCGGTGCGCGACCGGCGGCGGCACGTCCGCGAGGCCCGCTGGTACGCCGCCGCGATGCTGGTGCTGTTCACCGCGGCCGGCCTGGCCGAGTCCGCCTCCGCGATCGCCCTGTCGGCGCTGCTGCCCATGGCGTTCATGTCCCTGCCGACGGCGTGGGCCGTGGGGGTCGTGGTGGGGCTGTTCGCGGCCCCGGCGGCCTGGCTGCTGCCGAGCGCCGGGGCCGATCCGTGGGGGGCCGTCATGACGCTCGGGGTCGGGCTGCCCGCCGGCGCCCTGCTCGGCACGTCCATCGGCCGGCTGTCCGCGCAGAACCGCAAGCGTGCCCGGCTCATCGAGGAGCTGGACCGCACCCGGGACGAGCTGGCCAGAATGAGCCAGGAGGCCGGGGTGCTGGCCGAGCGTGAGCGGCTGGCCGGCGACATCCACGACACGCTGGCCCAGGGGTTCGCGGGGATCATCATGCTGCTCCAGGCAGCCGAGGCGGTCACGGGCCCCGATCGGCACCTGGAGCTGGCCGTGCGGACCGCCAAGGAGAGCCTGGCCGAGACGCGGGCGCTCATCGCGGCGCTCGCGCCGCCCGCGCTGAGCGGCGCGTCGGTGGAGGAGGCGCTGCGGCGGCTGGCCGCGGGCTTCGGGCTGCCGGTGGAGGTGGTCGTCGGCGGCGCGCCTGTGCCGATGTCCCCCGCGGCCGAGGTCGTCGTGTTACGCGTCGCCCAGGAGGCGTTGGCGAACGTCCGCAAGCACGCCCGCGCCCGTTCCGTCCGTCTCGCGCTGGAGTACGGAGAGGGCCGCGTACGGCTGACGGTGAGCGACGACGGGTGCGGCCTCGACCCGGCGCGCCCGACCGCCCGGCCCGGCCCCGAGAACGGACACGCGGAGGGACCCCAGGACGCGGGGAGGGCCGGGGTGCTGGGCGGGGGGTTCGGGGTGCCGGGGATGCGCCGCCGGGTGGCCGGGATCGGCGGCACGCTGACCGTGGACGGCGCGCCGGGGCAGGGCACCACGGTCACCATGGAGGTGCCGTGCTCACCGTCCTGATCGTCGACGATCATCCCGTCGTACGGGAGGGGTTGCGCGGCATGCTCGCCGCCGAGCCCGGCATCGAGGTGGCCGGGGAGGCCGGGTCCGGCGACGAGGCGGTGGCCGTGGCGCCCCGCCTGCGGCCGGACGTCGTCCTCATGGACCTGCGCATGCCGGCCGGCGACGGGGTGAGCGCCATCCGGCGGCTGGGCCCGGAGTTCCGGGTCATCGTGCTGACGACGTACGAGGGTGACGCCGACGTCGGGCGGGCGCTGGCCGCGGGCGCCGCCGGCTACCTGCTGAAGGACGTGTCGCGGGCGGAGCTGGCCGCCGCCGTGCGTGCCGTGGCCGGTGGCGGGACGGCCCTGGCACCCTCGGTCGCGGCCCGCCTGGCGGGCGCCCCGGCGGGCAACACCCCGGCGGGCGATCCGGCGGCGACCGGTCACTTCGCGGCGGGGGCTCCGGCGGTCTCCGAGGGCGCCGGGCTGTCCGCGCGCGAGCGGGAGGTGCTGGAACTGGTCGCGCGGGGCCTGACGAACGCCGAGATCGGCCGCCGCCTGTTCATCGGCGAGGCCACGGTCAAGACCTACCTGTTGCGGGTCTTCCGCAAGCTCGGCGTGGGCGACCGGACCTCGGCCGTCCTCGTGGCCATGGAGCTGGGCCTGGTCCGCGGCATCGGCCGTTCGACTCCCACCTGATGAAGGTTCACTGTTTGTAGCGTTAAGGTCACACCTTCTTGCATTTGCGGTGACAAGAAGGGAGTGAGCCGCCAGGATGGGGTGGCCGTGCCCCCGGTTCGCGGGACACGGCAGCCGCGGACAGGCCGTGTGGGCGGTGTGGAGAGGGCACCGCCGGCAGGAGTGTGCCGCCGACCCGGAATCGGTGGGGTGCTCCGTGAGCGAAAAGTGCTGGTTTCTGCGTGCGTACCTGGATCCGGTCTCTCCGTCCCTTCGACTCCATCGCCGTGCAGACGCTCATCGAGCGGACGATCGACGTCCGCGAGGCCGAGCGCTTCATCAAGATGTTCCACGCCGAGAACCCCGCCGCGGGATCTCCCCAGGCCCGCCTGCGTGAGGTGGCCGCGGACATCGCCCGTCACGGCACCTACGCCCACACCTTCGCGGAGCTGGAGTTCGGCGCCAGGGTGGCCTGGCGCAACAGCAACCGGTGCATCGGCCGCCTCTACTGGCGCTCCCTCAGGCTCCGCGACCGGCGGCAGGTCACCAGCGCCGAGGGGGTGGCGATCGAGTGCGTCGAGCACCTGCGCGAGGCGGCCAACGGCGGCCGCGTCCGGCCCACCATCACGGTCTTCGCCCCCGACGTCCCCGGCCGTCCCGGGCCCCGGGTGCTGAACGAGCAGCTCATCCGCTACGCGGGGTACCGCGACGCCGACGGGCGGGTGGTCGGCGACCCGCGTAACGCCGGCTTCACCGACATGGTGACGGCGTCGGGCTGGCGCGGGGCGGGCGGCCGGTTCGACGTGCTGCCCCTGGTGGTGCAGGCCGGGCGCGGCAAGCCGCTGGTGTGCAGCCTGCCGGGTGACGCGGTCCTGGAGGTGCCGATCGTCCACCCGCACTACCGGTGGTTCGAGGAGCTGGGGCTGCGCTGGCACGCCGTGCCGGCCATCTCCGACCTGTGCCTGGAGATCGGCGGCATCTGCTACCCGTGCGCCCCGTTCAACGGCTGGTACATGGGCGCGGAGATCGGCGCCCGCAACCTGGCCGACGCCGACCGTTACGACCAGCTCCCGGTGGTGGCCGGGCGGCTGGGGCTGGACACCTCCACCGAGCGGTCCCTGTGGCGCGACCACGCGCTGGTGGAGCTGAACGTGGCGGTGCTCCATTCGTTCGAGCGGGAGGGGGTGACGATGACCGACCACCACACCGAGTCGCGGCGCTTCCTCACGCACCTGGAGCGGGAGGAGAAGGCGGGGCGGGTCTGCCCGGCGGACTGGTCGTGGATCGTCCCGCCGATCTCGGGCGGGGCGACGCCGGTGTTCCACCGCTACTACGACAACTCGTCCCTCACCCCGGCGTTCGTACGGCATAAATGACGCGCCGCGAGTGAGCGGCGGCCTTGCTCGCGCCTGCTAGAACATGATTCGGTTGGCGCATGGACGAACTCGTGCTCTCCTCCGTCGACCAGGGCGTTCTGACCCTCACCTTCAACCGTCCCGACCGGCTCAACGCGTGGACGGCCGCGATGGGGAGGCGCTACTTCGACCTGCTGGAGGAGGCCGCGAAGGATCCGGCCGTGCGCGCCGTCGTGGTCACCGGCGCGGGCAAGGGGTTCTGCGCGGGCGCCGACTTCCGGGCGCTCGGCCAGATCCAGGACGGCAGCTACGACGAGAAGCCGGACCCGCGGCCCAACACCTTCCCGGTGACCATCGGCAAGCCGGTGGTCGCGGCGGTCAACGGGGCCTGCGCCGGGCTCGGGATGGTCCACGCGCTCGTCTGCGACCTCGTCTTCACCGCCGACGACGCCAAGTGGACCACCGCCTTCGCGCGCCGCGGCCTGATCGCGGAGTACGGCCTGGCGTGGGTGCTGCCCCGGCTCATGGGGCAGCAGCGGGCCATGGACGTCCTGCTCTCGGGGCGCGTCTTCACCGGCCGCGAGGCGTACGAGATGGGGCTGGTCAACCGATCGGTCCCGGCGGACAGGCTGCTCGCCGAGGCGCAGGAGTACGCCGGGGAGCTGGCGGCGCACTGCTCGCCGGCGTCGATGGCGGTGATCAAGCGGCAGGTCTGGCATGACTGGGAGGTCACACTGGCCGAGTCGGCCGAAGCGGCGACCGCCGAGATGGTCGCCTCGTTCGGCCGGCCCGACTTCGCGGAGGGCGTCGCGTCCTTCCTCGAACGCCGCCCTCCGAACTTCCCCTCCCTGTAGGAGGCGAGCGCTAGGCGCGGCGGCGGGCGCCCGGGCTCGGGACTGCGGGCAGGAAGCGCGGCGCCCGCCAGCCCCGCTCCGCGTACGCGGCCGAGACGCTCTCCCGCACGCCGTCGAGGCGCTCCTCCGCCACCAGGGCGATCGCCGAGCCGCCGAACCCGCCGCCGGTCATCCGCGCCCCGCGGGCCCCGCCCCGGAGGGCTGCCTCGACCGCGACGTCCAGCTCCGGCGACGACACCTCGTACTGGTCGCGCAGCGACAGGTGCGAGGCGTTGAGCAGCGCGCCGATCTCGGTGACGGCGCCCGCCCGCAGCAGGCCGACCAGGGCCTCGACCCGGTGGTTCTCCGTGACGACGTGCATGGTGCGCTGGCGCTCGGCGCCCTGCAACTGCTCCAGCGCGCCGGCGAGGTCGGTGACGTCCCGCAGTGCCTGGACGCCGAGCTTGCGGGCCGCGGACTCGCACTCGGCGCGGCGCTTGGCGTACTCGCCGCCCGCGTGCTCGTGGTGGACCTGCGTGTCGATGATGAGGATGCGCAGCCCGTGGGAGGCCAGGTCGAGCGGGATGGACCGGGAGCCGAGCGAGCGGCAGTCGAGGAACAGCGCCTGGCCCTCCTCGCACAGCGCCGAGGCGGCCTGGTCCATGATGCCGCACGGCATGCCGACGAAGTCGTTCTCGGCCCGCTGCGACAGCAGGGCCAGCTCCATGGGGGTCATGCCGAGGCCGTGCAGGTCGTTGAGCGCGGAGGCGACCGCCACCTCCAGGGCGGCGCTGGAGCTGAGCCCGGCCCCCTGCGGCACGTCGCCGTCGATCGCGATGTCGGCGCCCGGGACCGGCTCACCGAGCCGTTCGGACAGCATGGCGAGCACGCCGACGACGTAGCGGGTCCAGCCGCGCGCGTCCTCGTGCCGCTCGATCGTGACGGGCTCGCCGCCCGACTGGAGGGACAGCAGCCGGATCGTCCCGTCGCCGCGCGGTGTGACGGCGGCCGTGACGCCCCACGGCACGGCGAAGGGCAGCACGAAGCCGTCGTTGTAGTCGGTGTGCTCACCGATCAGGTTGACCCGGCCGGGCGCGTGCCAGACCGTCCGGGGCTCCGCGCCGAACGCCGCACTGAAAGCTTCAACAACGCGCATAATCGAACACTCCTCAACAAAGGCCCGGTCGTAGACTAGCGCGCGTGGAGGAGCTGCTGGATCCCGGCCTCGGCTCGGTCCGGGTCTGGCTGAAACGCGACGACAACAAGGCCCGCAAGCTGAGGTACAACCTCGGCCATCCGCGCGTGCTCACCTTCGGCGGCGCCTACTCCAACCACCTCAGGGCGGTGGCCGCGGCGGGCCTGCGGCACGGGTTCGAGACGATCGGCGTCGTCCGGGGCGAGGAGCGGCTGCCGCTCAACCCGTCGCTGGCGTACGCGGCCGACCGCGGCATGACGCTCACGTACCTGGACCGCGCCGCGTACCGGCTCAAGCACACCCCCGAGGTGGAGGCGGCGCTGCGTGAGCGGTGGGGCGAGGTGCTGATCCTGCCCGAGGGCGGCAGCAACGCGGCGGCCGTGCGCGGCTGCGCCGAGTTGCCGGCCGAGATCGAGGCCGAGACGCGCGGCGGCTACGACGTCGTCTGCTGCCCCGTCGGCACGGGTGGCACGCTGGCGGGCATCGCGGCGGGGCTGCCCACCGGCCGGCGGGCGCTCGGGTTCGCGGTGCTGAAGGGCGCCGGGTTCCTGGCGGGCGAGGTGGCCCGGCTCCAGCGCGAGGCGTACGGGCGGGTGTGGGAGAACTGGTCGATCGACCTCGACCACCACTTCGGCGGGTACGCGCGCACGACGCCCGAGCTGCGCGCCTTCGCCGCCCGGCACGGGGTCGAGGAGGTGTACGTGGCCAAGATGCTCCACGGCGTCGTGGACCTCGCCCGTCGGGGCGGACTCGCGCCCGGCACCCAGGTCGTGGCGGTCGTGACCGGCGAGCCCTTCCCGCCGCGCTCCTAGGACCGGGTCAGCCCTCCACACTCGTCGCCGTGTGCGCCGCGCCGACCGGCTTGGACTCGGGGGAGCCGCGCTGGCGCAGGTAGATGGAGAGCACCACCATCGACAGCACGGCCAGCAGCTCGGACTGCCAGTTCTGCAGCGACCGGTCCCAGAACTCGGAGGAGGTCACGTACCACCCCCAGTTGACCGGATCGCGCAGGTCGCCGATCCGCTCCGAGTTGTAGGCCGCCAGCCCCGCCACCGACTGCGCCAGCCACGACAGCACGAAGATGGTCCCCATCACCAGGCCGAGCGAGTTGCTGTACAGCCAGAGCCGCGCGCCCCCGGCCTTGGCCCAGGCCGGGGAGTCCTCCTTGGCGTGCGCGCCGACGAGCTGCTCCTCGTCCGACTCGGCGCCCTCCTCGCCCGGCTTCTTGGACTCCGGCGAGCCCTTCTGCACCAGCCAGACGGTCAGCACGATGAACAGCAGGAACTGCAGGTACTCCGACTGCCAGTTCTCCGCCACGTCCACCGCGAACGACGACGACGTCGTGTATGCCCAGACCGACACGGGCTGCAGGCCGTTGACCAGCTGCTGCTCGTTGAAGTGCGTCGCCCCGGCCCAGGCCTGCCCCACCAGCGTCAGCAGGAACAGCACCAGGAACGTCACCGACAGCGTGCTGTCCTTGATCCGCCTCATGCGTCCCCCCTCGGCGCGCTCACAGCCGCGCCAGTCCCAGCGCGAAGAAATAGATCAGCCCGGCCGCGATCAGGATGAGCGTCAGCGTGAACATGACCCGCATCAGTCCTCCACCTCGCAGTCGTAGGGGAGGTCGTGCCGCGGCTCGCACCCGGCCGCCGTGACCCGCCAGCCGTCGGTGAACTGGTGCAGGAACACCGTGTCGCCCTGCAGTCGCACGAGGGCGTCGGCGCCCCACACCTCGACCCCGGTGACCCGGCCGCCCGGGCCGAGCTTCAGCGCGGCCAGCGCCTGGGCGCAGGTCTCGTCCGGGTCGGGCAGCTTCTCGGCGGTCGTGCGGGTGAGCATGGCGCAGGCCGCCTCGTCCTGCTTGGCCGCCACGGCGGCGTGAAAACGCTCCGCCGCGCGCGCGGGCGACGTCGTGTCGACGGCACAGCCCGCGGCGAGCGCCAGCGCGAGCACCGCGAACGCAAGTCTCATGCGCCTCTGTTACCCCGGCATGAACCGGTCATGCCACGGCCATGTCCCGCTGTGACCGAGTGACTCCGCTGAGCCCGGGACCTCAGGGGAGCTGGTCCATGATGGGGGTGATCAGCGCGTTCAGCTCCCGTACGAGCACCACCAGGGCCCGCTCGGCGGCCCGTTCGACCTGGTCGTGCGGCCCTTCCGGCTCGGGCGGCAGATCGCCGAGCGGCACCGGCGTCTCCACCAGCAGCGTGGTCCGCAGGAACGGGTGGTGGGCCAGGTCCTTCTCGGTCGGGTCGAGGTACTGGCCGAACGTCTCCTGCCAGCCCGCCCAGCCGCGGTCGCGCCACCAGGTGCGCGAGCGGGTCAGCTCCGCGGGGAGCGGCGAGACCAGCGTCACCCGCGCGTTGAGGCTGCCGTCCCAGGTGTTGCGGCGGCAGTCCGCCGACAGGACGCGCCGGTCCCACCGCACGTAGCCCGGGTTGAGGGCCGGCGGCGTGGCCAGCCGCCACGCCGCGCAGGCGAACCTGACCGGCGCGATGTCGCCCCACTCGAACTGCTCCAGGTTCTTGCGCACGTGTACGGCATAGCGCCCGTCACGGTCTCTGTCGTAATCCTGGTCGATCCAGAACGCTCTGCCCATGGGCCCTACGCTACGGCGATCCGGCCCCGGCCGTCCGGCGGCGCGAACGCCGGGTGGAAGAGTATCCCCCGCCGCGCGCCCGTCTTTGAACCGCCGGAGGGCGGGCAGGGCCAAAACGCCTGTGACGTACGTGACACCTGGGTAGTTTTTTCACATTATTGGGTGACTCAGGAGTCGATATGACGTCAGAACAGCACGCCGCGGCCATGAAGCGCTGGGAAGAGGGGGATCTCGGCGGCGCCGCCGTTCTGTTCAGGGAGATAGCGGCCACCGGCGATCCCGAGGCGTCCCACCTGCTGGCGTGCCTGCTGGAGGAGCAGGGCGACCTCGACGGCGCCGAGGCCGCCCACCGCTCGGTCATCCTGTCGGGTGACCCCGTGTTTGGGCAGCGCTCGGCCATCTCCATGGGGATGATGCTGGTCGCCGCCCGCGAGTGGCCGGCGGCGTACCGGGTGCTGACCATCGCCGCCGACGGCGCCGACTTCGAGGTCGCCGCGCTCGCCGACACGGCCCTCGTGCTCGTGCTCACCGAGCTGGGCGACGTCTCGGGCGCGGAGGAGGCGCTGGAGCGGGCCCGCCGCTGCGACAGCCCCGCGGTGGCGGAGCTCGCCGCCCGGCTGGAGCTGCCCGTGTTCGAGTGGGCCGACCCCCGGACGGCCTGGGAGCTGTACGAGGAGGCGGAGGGCGAGGAGGACTACCGCGAGCTGCTGACCTGCGGCGATCCCGAGGTGGTGTCGCTGTCGGCGTTCCGGCTGTACCGGATCCACGCCGAGGAGGGCGACTTCGCGGCGGCCCGGGAGGCGTGCGAGCACGCCATCGCCGTGGGGCACCCCGGCCACCTCACCATGGCGTACAAGCTGCTCGGGGCGGTCCTGGTCGACCTCGGGGAGTACGCCGAGTCGGTGGAGGCGTACGCCAGGGCGGCCGAGGACCCCCGGCCCGAGGTGCGGCTGCCCGCCCTCATCGAGCAGGCCAAGGTCTTCGCGCAGCTCGGCGACATGGCCGCCACGCGGGCGATCTTCGAGCGGGTGATCGCCAGCGGGCAGCGGGAGCACGCCCTGGAGGCGCGGGCCTGCCTGGCGCAGCTCCACACCGAGGCGGGCGAGGTGGAGGAGGCGCTGGCGGCGCTGCGGGCGGTGTTCGCCGCCGGGGAGTCGCCGTGGGCGTCGGTCAGCGCCACGCTGCTCGGCATGCTGCTGGAGCAGCACCCGGAGCGCCGGGAGGCCATCGTCGAGCTGGCCGGGGAGATCGCCGGGCATCCGGACCCGGACGCCGCGTTCAAGGCGGGGCTGCTCCTCGACCACGACGCCCGGCAGCGGCCGCTCGCCGACCCCGTCGAGGAGCGGGCGTTGCGCGACGTGGACGACGCCCTGCTGCTCCTCCAGGACGGCCGTCTGGCGGAGGCCCGCCGGATGCTGCGCCGCGCCGCCGACTCGGGGGCGCGCACCCAGGCCGTGCGCGCCATGGTGGCCCTCGCCCAGCTGGAGCTGGCCGAGGGCGACCGGGACCAGGCCGACGAGCTGCTGTCGTACGTGGCCGAGGGCGAGGACGTGGTGGGCGGGTTCACCGCCGCGTTCATGCTGCACCTGCTGTGCTCGTCGGGGAACGCGCTCCACCCGGTGCTGCGGGCCGTCCTCGACCACCAGCGGCTCGGGCGGGAGGAGGGGCTCATCGGCTACCGGGCGGCCATGGAGGACGCCGACCCGGCGGTGGCGGCGATCGCCACCGCGGTGTTCGCGCAGGTGCTCGTCACCACCGGGTACGACGTGTCCGAGGCGGGCACGCTGTTCCGCTCCGCCGCCGGCTCCGGCGACCCGCTGGCGCTGTCGTACGCGGCGCTGGTCTTCCGGGAGGTCCTGGAGAGCCGGGGCGAGGCCGCGGAGGCGATCGAGCTGCTGCGGCGAGCCCGCGCGGAGGGGCATCCGGCGCTCGCCCCCTGGGTGGGGTACGCGCTGGGAGGGCTGCTCGACGGCCACGAACGCCACCTGGGCGAGGCGCGGGCGGCGTACGGGGCGGCGATGGAGACCAGGCACCGGGGGCTGCGGGCGGAGGCGGCGGGGGCGTTGCTGGGCGTGTACGAGGTGCAGGGGGACCTGCTGGCGGCGGGACGGCTGCACGAGCGCATGATCGCGGAGAGCCGACCGGGACAGGCGGCGCGGCACGCGCTGCTGCTGGGGCTCACGCGGGTCCGGCTCGACGACCTGACCGGCGCGCGAGCCGCCTTCGACCTGGTGGAGGGGGACGAGCAGGCGGTGCTCGGGCGCTACGCGCGGTGCCTGCTGGACGGCGACCTCGACGCCGCCGGGGAAGCGCTCGCCGCCCTCGCCGGCGGCTCCGGGGACGGCGGATGGCCGCTGGCCACCCTGCTCGGGCTGGAGTGCGCCCACGCCTGGCGCCGTGCCGGTGCGGTGTCCCGCGCCGACGCGGTCCTCTCGCTCCTGGTGGAGGGGGGTCATCGGGAGTACCGGTGGCAGGCGGCCTGCCACCTGGGCGCGCTCCGGGACGACGCCGGTGACCATCGCGGCGCCCTGGCCGCCTGGGAACGCGCGCTCGCCGACGGCCAGGGGTCGCCGGTCGTCGCGCTGACCGGCATGGGACACGCCCTGCACCGGCTCGGCGACCTGGAGGCGGCGGCCGGGGTCCTGTCACGGGCGCTGGAGGGGGCGGGCACGGGTGGCGCCGGCCGTGACGTCGATGGCGAGGGCGCCGTTCCCGCCGGGGAGGCGGCGATGCGGCTGGCGCAGGTGCTGGCGGCGCTCGGGCGCGCCGGCGAGGCCCGTGAGCTGCTGGAGGAGCTGGACCGGGAGGCGGCGCCGCTCTACCTGGCCGGGTTCCTGCGCGACGGGGGAGACGTCGCGGCGGCCCTCGCCGTGGCGGAGGAGGCGGCGGGCGTCGTGCCCGGGGAGCTGGCCGGGCAGGCGGCACGGGTGCTGGGCTCCGCGCGGGCGGCGGCGGGCGACGCCGAGGGAGCACGGGCGGCGTTCGACCGGGCCGTGGAGCTCGAACCGGACCTGCTGGGGGAGATCCTGCTGGAGCGGGGTCACGCGCTGGCCGGGGCGGGCGACGAGGCGGGCGCCCGCGCCGCCTACCGGCGCGCGGAGGAGCAGGGCGCGGGCCCGCTCCCGCTCGTGGCCCGTCTGCGGCTCGGCACGGCCACCCCTGAGGAACGACCCGCGGCCCTGGCGGCCGACGGCGACGTGGAAGGGGCACTGGCGGCCCTGGCGAGGCTCCGCGCGGACACGGCGTCCGACCCGGTGCTCGCAAGGGCGGATGACCTGGTGCTGGAGGTGGCGCGCGGGCTGGGTGGCGAGGCCGGGGAGGCGCTCTGCCGGTACGTCGCCGAGCACGGCGACCCGGTGCGGGCCGCCCGGGCCCGGATCGGACTGGGCGCGATCCTCTCCGGCGAGGGTCACCACTGCCGCGCCGAGCTGTGCCTGCTGCCCGTCACGGGGTCCGGCGACCCGGAGCTCGCCGAGACGGCCTGGCGCGGGATCGCCGCCGCCCGGCGCGGGCGCGGCGACCTGCCCGGCGCCGCCGACGCGCTGCGGCACGCGATGCCCGCCACCGCGACCACGCTCGCCGGCGTGCTGGAGGACCTCGGCGACGCGGAGGGGACCCGCCGGGCGCTGGCCGCCGGGGCCAGGGCGGGCGACCTCGAATCGCTGCGCCGGTTGGTGGTCCACCTGTTCTGGCAGGAGGACTACGAGGCCGCCGTGGCCGAGGCCGAGCGGGCGGTGGGCACGGGCGACCCCGAGACCGTCGCGCTGGGCTACTGGGTATGGGGCGACTCCTGCCAGGCCGTGGGCGACCTGCGGGGCGCGGAGATCAGGTACCGCCAGGGAATCGACACCGGGTTCGCGGGCCTGACGGACAGCATCCGGACCGACCTCGCCGCCGTGCTGCACGCGATGGGCGACCCGGCCGCCGCCGTGCGCGAGGCCCGGCTGGCCGTCGCGTCGGGGGACCCGGACGCGATGGCGCGGGGCGGCCTGCGGCTCGGTGCCTGGCTGCGCGAGGAGGGCGATCTGTCCGGCGCCGCCGAGGCGTTCGCCGCCGCGGCGGGTACGCCGACCGCGCTGGCGCGTACCGCGCTGGACGAGCTGGAGGCGATGGCCCGCCGGGCGCACGGGGCCGGGGACCACGCGCAGGCCGTACGGGTGCTGGCGCTGATGGGGGAGGGCGGGGCGGCGCCCGCGCGTGAGCTGGGCGCGAGCTGCGAGGACGCCGAAGCGGTCCGCTCCTACTACGAGCTGACCGGCTCCGGCCCGCTCGCCGAGCTGGACGTCGCCGAGCGGCTCGCCGGGCTGGGGCGGACCGCCGAGGCACGGGCGGTGTTCGAGCGGCTGAACGAGCACGAGGACCCCGACGTGCGGTTCGTGGCCGGAGGCAGGCTGCTCACGCTGCTCGACGCCGAGGGCGACTCCGACGCCTTCTACAGCCTGGCCGAACGCCAGGCGGGCGACGCCGAGAGTCCCGTGCCGGGCGTGTTCGGCAGCCTGCTCGGCATGCTCCAGGAGCGCCAGGGCGACACGGAGGCGGCCCTGCGCACGCTGCGCGCGGCGGCCGGGACCGGCGAGGCCACGGCCCTCAGCGTGCTGGGCCAGGCCCTGGTCGCCGCGGGCGAGGTGGACGAGGGGCGCGAGGTCTACCGGCGCGTCCTGGACGCGGGCGACCCCGGCCTGGCGGCCCGCGCGATGATCGCCATCGGACGGACGTACCACGACGAGGACGAGGCCGAGGCCCGCGCGTGGTACCTCAGGGCCCTCGACGCCGAGAACGGCCTCACGGGCGGTCCCGCGGGGGGCTTTACGGACGGGCATGCCGACGGGCGCACGGCGGCGTTGGCGGCCATGTACCTGGGGGCGCTGGCCAAGCGGGCGCGTGACTTCCCCGAGGCGCTGGGCTGGTACCAGAGGGTGATCGACGCCGGTGACACGGAGTCCGGCATGGCGGCGGCCCACCTGGGCGAGCTGTGCTACTGGCTGGGCGACCGCGACGGCGCGCTGCGCTACTACGAGCTGACCCTGACCCTCACGGACCGGCCCGACCTGGTCGCGGAGGCGGCATTCCGGCTGGGCGAGATCCAGCACGCCCACGGGGACGTCGGCATGGCCCGCCGCATGCTGGAGCTGGCCGTGGCGACCGAGGACCCCGCCTTCGCGCGGCAGGCGGCCGAACTCCTGGCGAAGATCGGGTGATCTTGCGATGAATTGATTGACCGGATAGTCTCATTCAGTCATGAAACTGAGGTGAGGCGAGATGGCCAGGACGGGAAGGCCGCCACAGGACCCGGCGAGCCGGTTGGAGCGGGCGCACCGGATTCTCGACGCCGCCGCTGAGCTGGTCCTGCGGTGGGGCTACGACAAGACGACGATCGACGACGTGGCCCGGCACGCGGGTGTCGCCAAGGGCACGATCTACCTGCACTGGAAGACCCGCGAGGCGCTCTTCTCCGCGTTGCTGCGCAGGGACCGCGTCGCCATGCTGGAGGAGGTGACCGCCGCCGCGCCCGCGACGCTGCGCGGGCTGCTGCGCGAGATCGCCGCCGGCCTGCTGCGCCGGCCGCTGATGACGGCGTTGCTGACGCACGACTCCGAGGTGCTCGGCAAGCTCGTCCGGCAGAAGCGGCTCGGCGCGGTGGACGGGGTGGGCGCGTCCGGGACCGGCGGTGGCGCGGGCCGGGTGATGCTGGGGCAGATGGCCGCGTTCGAGGACTATCTGGCGGTGCTCGACCGGCACGGCGCCCTGCGGCCCGGGCGCACGCCGCAGGAGCAGGTCGCCGTGCTGAGCGCCGTCCTCCACGGGTTCCTCCTGACGCGGGACATGCTGCCGCCGGAGTCCGCGCCCGCGGGCGAGCGGCTCCCGGACCTGATCGCGGAGACGGTGGACCTGGCCCTGGGCTCCGGGATGCCGCAGGGGGAGGAGGGGGCGCGCGCCATCCGGCAGGCCACCCTCCGCTACCTCGGCAGCATGCGCGAGATCGCGCTGAGCAAGCTGGCGGCGTCCCTGGGCGTCGCCGCCGAAGCCCTGACGGCTCCGGCGGGAGCCACGGGAGCTCATGCGGGAGTCACGGCGGGAGCCACGGGAGCGGACGCTCTGGTGGGCGGAGAGGAGACCCGGGCATGAAGCTCGTGCTGCCGTTCGACGACGAGGGCGCCGACCTGGAGACCGTGGGCGGCAAGGGCGCCTCCCTGGCCCGGCTGAGCCGCGCGGGGCTGCCCGTGCCCGGCGGGTTCCACATCACCACGGCGGCCTACCGGGAGTTCACGGCCGGGTTCCGCGACCTGATCGCCGAGGCCGCCGCCCGGCACGACGCCGCCCGCATCGCCGAGCTGTTCGCCGGGCGGGAGCTGCCGGCCGGCCTGGCCGCGGAGATCCGTGCCGCCTACGACGCGCTGGGCACGGACTCCTCCGGGACAGGCGCGCGGGGCGGCGGGAAGGTCGTCGCCGTGCGGTCGTCCGCCACCGCCGAGGATCTGCCGGACATGTCGTTCGCCGGCCAGCAGGACACCTACCTCGGCGTCGAGCGCGACGGGCTGCTGGACGCGGTCAGGCGCTGCTGGGCCTCGCTGTGGAACGAGCGGGCCATCGCCTACCGGGAGCACAACGGCGTGCCGCACGACGACGTGGCGCTGGCCGTGGTCGTGCAGGAGCTGGTCGACGCCGACGCGGCGGGCGTCATGTTCACCGCCGACCCTGTCACCGGGGCCCGGGGCACGACCGTCGTCAACGCCTCCTGGGGGCTCGGCGAGGCCGTCGTGGGCGGCCAGGTCACCCCGGACACGATCGCGGTGTCGGACGGCGCCGTGACCGGGACCCGGATCGGGGACAAGGCCGTGATGACCGTGCGCGCCCCCGGCGGCACCCGGGAGGAGCCCGTCCCGGCCGAGCTGCGCCGCCGTCCGGTGCTGGACGACGGGCAGGCCGTACGGCTGGCGGAGCTGGGCGCCCGCATCCAGGACCTGTACGGCACGCCGATGGACGTGGAGTGGGCCCGCAGCGGCGGGGCGTTCCTCATCCTCCAGGCGCGCCCCGTCACCGGCCTCGCCCCCGAGGTCGAGGAGTGGAACGACAGCCTCAAGGCCGACCACCTGTGGACCGCCGGCAACCTCGGCGAGGCCATCCCCGACGTGATGACGCCCGCCACCTGGTCGTTCGTGCGCCTGTTCATCCACGAGGCGATGCACGCCTCGACGCTGCCCGGCTTCGACCTGGTCGGCAACATCGGCGGCCGCTTCTACATGAATCTCAGCGTGACCTTCTCCATCGCCCGCGCCCTCGGCATGCAGGGCCGGCTCGGCGCCGTCGAGCAGGTCTTCGGCAAGCTGCCGCCCGGCCTCGACGTGCCGCTGCTGACGGCCTCGCGCTGGGAGATCGTCAAGGGCACGTTGCCCATGGCGCTGACCCTGCGCCGCCGCGTGCGCGAGAACCTCAAGGGCATGCGCCCGTTCCTCGCCACCTCCCAGCGGCGCTGCGAGGAGCTGCGCGCCCGGATCGCCGCCACCGCGACCGGCCCCGGGCTGGCCGCGCTCTGGGACGACGAGATCGGGCCGCACCTCGTCACCGCCTGCCGCATGCTGGAGGCGGCCGGCCGCCAGGGCGGGGCCACACTCGTCTGGACCCGCGACCGGCTGCGCAAGCTGGTCGGCGAGGCCGACGCCGACGCCCTGCTGACCGGCGCGGGCGCCGACGGCGAGCTGGCCAGCCTCGGCCCCGTGACCGGCCTGGCCCGGCTCGCCGCCGGCGAGATCGACCGCGACACCTACGCCCGGACGTACGGGCATCGCGGGCCGCACGAGTTCGAGGTGTCGATGCCGCGGCCCGGCGAGGACCCGGCCTGGATCGACACGGCGCTCGCCGGTCTGCGCGACGTCACCGCCGGCACGGAGGCGCTGCTGGAGCGCCAGCGGGAGGCCCGCGACGCCGCCTGGGAGCGCTTCGCCCGCCGCTACCCGCGCCGGGTGGCGGGCATGCGGAAGCGGGTACGCCGCTGGAACGCGGTGGTGCGCGACCGCGAGGCCACCCGCTCCGAGGTCGTGCGGGCGTTCTGGGTGCTGCGCGCGTTCGTGGTGCGCGCCGGCGAGCTGACCGGGCGCGGCGACGACCTGTTCTTCCTCTACCTGGAGGAGATCCTGGCCGTGCTGCGCGGCTCGGACGCGCCGCTCGCCCGTGTCCCGGTACGGCGGGCGACCTACGAGCGGTACGCCGCGCTGCCGCCGTACCCGGCGCTGATCGTCGGCCGGTTCGACCCGGTGCGCTGGGCGGCGGACCCGGACCGGCGAGCCGACCTCTACGACGCGCGTGGCCCGGCCGCACCCGCCGGCGACACCGTGACCGGCTTCCCGGGCGCGCCGGGCGTGGTGGAGGGCGTGGTGCGGGTGCTGTCCGGCCCCGAGGAGGGCGAGCGGCTCCAGCGGGGGGAGATCCTCGTGACGACGCTGACGAACGTGGGGTGGACGCCCATGTTCCCGCGCGCGGCGGCCGTCGTGACCGACATGGGGGCGCCGCTGTCGCACGCCTCGATCGTGGCCAGGGAGCTGGGCATCCCGGCCGTGGTGGGCACCGGCAACGCCACCATGAGGCTGCGCGACGGCGACCGCGTCCGGGTGGACGGGGAGCGGGGCACGGTCGAATTGCTGCCGTGAGCGGGCGCGACGGGGATCTTCCGAATCCGGGGGGAAACCAGACCGGCGCGGGCGGCCCCGGCCGGTACGGTACGAGGCATGCGCGCCGTCGGCAAGGCACCGGCGATCGCCGCCGCGCTGCTCGCACTGGCCACGGCGTGCGGCGGCGGCGCCGTCCCGCCCGTCCGCGAGGCCACCAGGGCCACCACTGGCACCACAGGCACCACCGCCCCCACGCCCCCGGTCGGCCCGTCCTCGTCACCGCTCCCTTCGCGGACCGGCACGTCCGGCGCCTCCGCCCAGGCGCAGGGCGGGCGGAGCGGCAAGCCGCTGGCCGGGAAGGTCGTCGTGATCGACCCCGGCCACAACGGCGGCAACGCCGCGCATCCCACCCAGATCAACCGGCAGGTCGACGTCATCACCGGGCGCAAGCCGTGCAACACCACCGGCACCAGCACCGACGCCGGGTACCCCGAGCACGCCTTCACCTGGGACGTGGCCCGCAGGCTCCGCCCGCTGCTCCAGGCCGAGGGCGCCACGGTCGTGCTCACCCGGCCGGACGACAGGGGCGTCGGCCCGTGCGTCACCCGGCGGGCCGTCATAGGCAACGAGGCCCGGGCCGACGCCGTCCTGTCCATCCACGGCGACGGGGCGGCGCCGTCCGGCCACGGCTTCCACGTGATCCTGCCCGGCCTGGTCGCCGGCCACAACGACGCCGTGATCCGGCCGTCGCGGCGCCTGGGGCTCGACGTCCGCGACGACTTCCACCGCGGCACCGGCCTGCCGTTCGCCACGTACACCGCCAGGAACGGCTTGTCGGTCCGCACCGACCTCGGCGGCCTCAACCTGTCGACCAGGCCCGCCGTGTTCATCGAGTGCGGCAACATGCGCAACCGCGGCGACGCCGCCAAGATGTCGGCCCCGGCCTTCCGGCAGCGCATGGCCACCGCCCTCGCCGCCGGCATCACGCGTTATCTCCACGGATGACGGACGCGTCCCGGGGCGTGCACAGCACGGCCGGCTGTGTGCTAGGTTAGATCCAGTTGCAGTTGTGGTACCCATAAGAACTTGTGTGCACCTGACGGTATGTAACCTCAGGTGCATTTTTGTTTTCCGGTCTTCTCCGGGTGTGGTCCTATCGCGGCGACGCGGAATCCGCGCGATGCGGGTTTCGGCTTTGCACCTATCAAGAGGAGATCAACATGGCTAACGGAACCGTGAAGTGGTTCAACTCCGAAAAGGGCTTCGGCTTCATCGAGCAGGACGGCGGCGGCGCTGACGTCTTCGCCCACTACTCCAACATCGTCTCCCAGGGCGGCTACCGCGAGTTGCACGAGGGCCAGAAGGTGGCCTTCGACGTCACGCAGGGCCAGAAGGGCCCGCAGGCGGAGAACATCGTTCCCGCCTGACACTGAGGCACCACGCAGCTGGGGCCCGCGCCGTAGGGTGTGGGCCCCAGCTCGTTGCTCTTGTGGTACCCGATGCGTCGTGACGGCCTCATGGACCGCACACCGGATGGACCACTGATGGCTCCGGGCCGGGCACAAGCCCGCTCCAGCCCCTTTTGACCGGCATCTCAGCCGCCGTTCTTGTCGGCGAATGCCGACCGTTTCGACGTCCGGGTCCAGGCTGTTCTCCGCCGGCTCGGCTCGTCTTTTCTTCGGCTCGTGCTCGCCATTCTCTGTGCCGCTCGTCGCGCTGGGAATCACTTGACACGTGCCGTATCGAGGAAGGTTCTGCATGAACCATGCAACTCGCACGCACGACAGTTACTCCCCCTCCCGCACGGGCGGCTCTGCCAACCGGCGCGGCCGATTCGGCTCGTCGGCTTCGGGCCGTTCAGGCGCCTCCGGCCGTTCCGGTGGTTACGGGCGGCGTCCCGCCGCGCTGAAGGGGGAATTCGCGCTGCCGGTCACCGTCACCCCGGCCCTGCCCGCAGCCGCGACATTCGCTGAACTGAACATGCCGTCCGCGCTGATGAAGACGCTCACCGGCCTGGGCATGAACGAGCCGTTCCCGATCCAGGCGGCCACGTTGCCGAACTCCCTGGCCGGCCGGGATGTCCTGGGGCGGGGGCGCACCGGGTCGGGCAAGACACTCGCCTTCGGCCTGGCCCTGCTCGTCCGCACCGCCGGACAGCGTGCCCAGTCGCGGCAGCCGCTGGCCATGATCCTCGTTCCCACGCGGGAGCTGGCCCAGCAGGTCACCGACGCGCTCACCCCGTACGCCCGGTCACTGAACCTGCGGCTGGCCACCGTCGTCGGCGGCATGTCGATCGGCCGGCAGGCCAGTGCGCTGCGCAGCGGCGCCGAGGTCGTCGTCGCGACGCCGGGACGGCTCAGGGATCTCATCGAGCGCGGCGACTGCCGCCTGGACCAGGTCGGCATCACCGTGCTGGACGAGGCCGACCAGATGGCCGACATGGGCTTCATGCCGCAGATCACCCACCTGCTCGACCAGGTGCGCCCAGGTGGCCAGCGGATGCTGTTCTCCGCCACTCTGGACCGCAACGTCGACCTGCTGGTCCGCCGCTACCTGAGCGACCCGGTGGTCCATTCGGTCGACCCCTCGGCGGGCGCGGTCACCACGATGGAGCACCACGTCCTGCACATCCAGGGCGCCGACAAGCATGCCACCACTGTGGAGATCGCTGCGCGCGACGGCAGGGTGATCATGTTCCTGGACACCAAGCACGCCGTGGATCGGCTCACCGACAGCCTGCTGAGCAGCGGCGTACGCGCCGCCGCGCTGCACGGGGGCAAGTCCCAGCCCCAGCGCACCCGCACCCTCGAGCAGTTCAAGACCGGCCACGTCACGGTGCTGGTGGCGACCAACGTCGCGGCCCGCGGCATCCACGTCGACAACCTCGACCTCGTCGTCAACGTCGACCCGCCGAGCGACCACAAGGACTACCTGCACCGCGGCGGCCGCACCGCCCGCGCGGGCGAGTCCGGCAGCGTCGTCACCCTCGTCCTGCCCAACCAGCGCCGTGACATGACCCGCCTGATGGCCGACGCCGGTATCGTCCCGCAGACCAGCCAGGTCCATTCGGGCGAGGCCGAACTGAGGCGTATCACGGGCGCCCAGACCCCCTCGGGGATCCCTGTGACCATCGCCGCACCGGTCGCCAATCGCCGGCCGGGACGGAACACCCGACGGTTCAGGTAAGGGTCGCGCCGATAGCCTGGGCCTCGCCCCGGACACGTGACTAGGGAGAGGCACCGGATGGCTCCGAACATCGCGACCGCGCGCCGCGTCGACCTGCCCGAACTGCTGGAGTTCCTGCGCCCCAGGCACCACGGGCTGCTGGCGACCACCCGCGCCGACGGGCGGCCCCAGCTCTCGCCGGTGACGTGCGGCGTGGACGGCGAGGGCAGGATCGTCGTCTCGACCTACCCCGACCGGGCCAAGGCCCGCAACGCCCGCCGCGACGAGCGGACGTCGATCTGCGTGCTGTCCGACGACTGGAACGGCCCGTACGTCCAGGTGGACGGGCGGGCCGAGGTGCTCGACCTGCCGGAGTCCCTGGAGGCGCTGGTCGAGTACTACCGGTGCATCGCGGGCGAGCACCCCGACTGGGACGAGTACCGGACGGCGATGGAGCGGCAGGGCAAGTCGCTCATCCGGCTGCACATCGACCGCTGGGGGCCCATCGCCACGGGCGGGTTCCCGGCGCGCCTGGCCGCCGGCGACTGACCAGCCCCGGAGCCGGCCGCCACCCGCTGGAGGGGGCGGGCGGCGGCCGGGGCTTTGCGGGGATGCGCCCGGGGGAGGCGGCTCGCTCAGGCGGAGGCGATGTCGTTCGCCGCCACGTAGCCGAAGGTCATGGCCGGGCCCAGCGTCGAGCCGGCCCCGGCGTAGCTGTGACCCATGACGGCGCCGCTGGCGTTGCCCGCCGCGTACAGGCCGGCGATGACGGACCCGTCGGCCCGCAGCACGCGCGCCCGCGCGTCCGTGCGCATGCCGCCCTTGGTGCCCAGGTCGCCAGGGACGATCTTGAACGCGTAGAACGGCGGCAGCCACAGCGCCGCGAGGCAGGGGTTCGGCTTGACGTACGGGTCGGCGTAGTAGCGGTCGTAGACGCTGTCGCCGCGGTGGAAGTCGGTGTCCTTGCCCGTGGCCGCGAACCCGTTGAACCGGGTGACGGTCGCGCGCAGCGCCGCCTGCGGGACGCCGATCTTCTGGGCGAGCTGCTCGACCGTCGCCGCCCTGAACACGGCCCCGCTGTCGTACCAGGAGTCGGGGAACGGCAGTAGCGGCGCGATGTCCTTGAACAGGTACTTGTTGCGGTAGTTCTGGTCCACGATCAGCCAGGCCGGGATGTGCGGCGCCGACGGGGTGTCGCGGTCGTACATGATGTGCACGACGTCGCTGTACGGCGCTCCCTCGTTGACGAAGCGCTCGCCCTTGCCGTTGACCAGGATGCAGCCGGGCAGGGTCCGCTCGGCCAGGCAGAAGTACGGCTCGCCGGGCAGCGGGATGGCCGGGCCCCACCAGGCGTCCTCCATGAGGTCCAGGGCGGCGCCGGCACGCTCGCCGGCCTCGATGCCGTCGCCGGTGTTCTCCCGGGCGCCGACCGTCCAGGAGGTGCCGATGGGCTGCCGCTGGTACTCCGCGCGCATGGCGGCGCTGTGCTCGAACCCGCCGGAGCCGACGATCACGCCGCGGCGCGCCTTGACCAGCGTCTGGGTGCCCTCGCGGTCGACGAGCACGCCGGTGGCGCGGCCGTTCTCGATGCGCAGGTCCGTGAGCGGGGTGTTGAGCCAGACCGGAACGCCGGCCGCGAGCAGACCGGCGCGCAGCCCGCCGGCCAGGGCCTGGCCCATGGTGAGGGGCTTCTCGCCGCGCAGCGCGGCCGCGGTGCCGCGGGCCAGGCAGGCGGCGCTGACCTCCAGGCCCTTGGGGTTGACGGCGGCCAGCGTCAGCCACTTGTAGTCGGCGCTGAAGACGACCAGGCCGGCCGGGGTCGGGATGTAGGAGGGGTTGAGGCGGGCCAGCTCGGCGCCGAGGATGCGGCCGTCGAGCTGGTCGGGCTCGATGGATCGGCCGTTCGGCATGCCGCCGGGGTACTCGGGATAGTAGTCGGAGTAGCCCTCCATGAAGCGGAAACGCAGCGGGCTGTTGCGCATGACGAACGAGATCATGGCCGGGCCGTTGGCGAGATACGCCTGCTGCCGGGCCGCGGGCACCGTGTCGCCCACGACGCGGGCGAGGTAGGCGGCGGCCTTGGCCGGGGTGTCGGGCACGCCGGCGGCCAGGATCACCTCGTTGTTGGGGATCCAGATGCCGGCGCCGGAGCGGGCGGCGGATCCGCCGAAGGTCGGCGCCTTCTCCACGACGACCACGCTCAGGCCGCGCTTGGCGGCGGTCAGCGCGGCGGTCATGCCGGACGCGCCGGATCCCACGACCACGACGTCGTACTCCGCCTGCGCGTAGGCGGGGGAGGGGCGGCCGAGGGTGGCGCCGGCGACGAGGGCGCCGCCGGTCAGGGCGGCGCCACGCAGCAGGGCGCGCCGGGTGGGCCCGGAGGGCGGGGCCGTGGGGACAGTCTCGGACGTGCTGAGCTCAGGCATGCAGGATCCGATCCCTTCGACGTGCGTGCGCCGCGACGGCCGAGCTCGCCGGCGGCGGCCGGAGGAACAACCGCGATGGCACCTCGCGCCGGTGCGAACGCGACGAACGGGCTGGGGATGTGGCCCCCGTCACAGCATGAAGCATGCGCTTGGTTGGTTCGCCTGTCAACGTTCCTCTGTCCACACGACGCGCCGTCCGCCCCCTGCGACCCGCCCGTGGCCCGCGGCGACCGACAATGGGACATGCGCAAATATGTGATCATGGGCGTTCAGGGGAGTGGCAAGGGCACCCAGAGCAAGCTCCTCGCGGACGACCTCGACCTCACCCATATCAACGTCGGCGAGATCTTCCGGTGGCACGTCAAGCAGCACACCAAGATCGGCGCCCAGGTCCGCCGTATCGTCGCCGCGGGCGAGCTGGTCGGCGACGACCTGGTCGAGGACGTCGTCCGCGAACGCCTTCAGCAGCACGACTGGAACTACGGGTTCGTCGTGGACGGTTTCCCGCGCAACCGGCGGCAGGCCGAGTTCTTCCTGGAGAGCTACGACATCGACGGCGTGATCCACCTCGACCTGCCCGACGAGGAGGTGCGGCGGCGCGTGCTGGCCCGGCGCCTCTGCTCACGCTGCGGCATGGACTACAACCTCATCGCCCACCGCCCCGAGACCGAGGACCGGTGCGACGTGTGCGGCGGCGAGCTGGTCGCCCGCGAGGACGACACGCCGGAGGCACTGGCCCGGCGGCTGCGCGACTACCACGACAAGACGGACCCGGTGCTGGAGCTGTTCCGCGGCAAGGAGTACGTCACGAGCGTGGACGCCCGCAGCGACAAGGCCACCATCCAGCGCACCATCCGCGAGCGCCTCGGCCTGCCGTCCTACCAGCCGTGACGGGCCGGTCATGGCGGGCCGGTCATGATGGGCAGGCCGTGACGGGACGGGCCGGTGCTCACCGGACCTGGGCCGGGCCTCCCAGGTCGGCGACGTCCCGGGCGGCGTCTCCCAGGAGCTTGTCGGCCAGGTCCATCAGGGCGCGGCCGGCGGCCAGCTCGTCGCCGATCTCCGGGACCGGACGGTCGGCCGGGTTGCGCCGGGCGACGCCCACGCTCTCGTGCCACCTCGTGCCGCGCGCCGACAGGACGGCCCGCGCGAGCGTCTGCTCGTCGCCCTCGTCCTCGCTGATGTAGATCTGCACGGTCCACTGCTTGGCGTTCATCGCCGTCTCCTCGCCTCGCCTCGCGCTCCGTGCCCGTCACGTCGCGCTCTCGTCGCGCCGGGCACCCCTCCCTGGGAGGCGTGCCCCGCGCGACGCCGCCGAATCGCCCCAGCTCGACGGGGCGCCCCCGGTGGGGCGAGCTCGGCGGGGCGGCCTCCGGCTGCCGTTCGGCCTCACCGGTCGGGACCAACGGCCCTGCCGTCCGGCGGCCCATTCGGGTGCGATGGAAGTGGACAGGGAGGCAACCATGATCATCGTAGGTGTCGACGGCTCGCCGCACGCGCGCGCGGCCGTCGAGTGGGCGGTGGACGACGCCCTGCGCATGCACCAGCCGCTGCGCGTCGTGCACGCCGTGGACCGCTCGCCGTACCAGATCGCGAAGTTCCCCGCCGCCCAGTGGCCCGACGCGCTCGTCCGGGGCGGGGAGCAGGCGCTGGCCGAGGCGCTCGCGGTGGCGCGCGAGCGCCAGCCGTCCGTCGAGACGAGCACGCGGCTCATCGAAGGGCCGCCCGCGATCGTGCTGCGCGACGAGGCGGCCGACGCCGCCGAGGTCGTCGTCGGCAACAGGGGGCTCGGCGGGTTCGCGGGCGCGCTGCTGGGATCGGTCAGCGTCCACGTCGCCGGCCAGGTCCGCTGCCCCGTCGTCGTCGTACGCGGCGAGACCGACCGGCGGCACGACCGGATCGCGGTCGGCGTGGACGACTCGCCCGAGTGCGAGCCCGCCCTGGCGTACGCGTTCGAGCAGGCCAGGCTGCGCGGCTGCGCCATCCGCGCCGTCTACGCCTGGTACATGCCCGTCTACGCGTTCGCGCCGTGCCCGAACGACATGGACGCGATCCGCGAGGCCGCGAACCAGATCATCACCGACCGTCTCGAACGGTTCAAGAAGGAGTACCCGCAGGTCACGGTCGAGGAGGACGTCCAGGCGGCGCACCCGGTGGACGCGCTGCGCCAGGCGTCGACCGAGAGCGACCTGCTTGTGGTCGGCTCGCACGGGCACGGCGCGCTGGCCTCCACGCTCGTCGGCTCTGTCAGCCGCGGCGTCCTGCACCACGCGGACTGCCCCGTGGCTGTCGTGCGCGCCCGCTGAGGGGCCGTGGCAGTCGGCGGCGTCAGCCACGGCCGGGCCCGTCTCCTTGTGGACATCCTCTTAGCAACCGCAGTTGACTAATTCGGATCTAGTCAACTACGGTTGCTTGCATGGCCGCACCCGAGCTCCCCGACATCTCCGCCCCGCAGGATCCCGCCGACGCGCTGGCGGCCGTGGCCGCGTTGCGGCGGCTGGCCGACCAGATCGAGGACGCCGCCGTCGAGCAGGCCATGCGGGCGGGCTGGGGCTGGCCGCGGGTCGCCGAAGCCCTCGGCGTGACGCGGCAGGCGGTCCACAAGAAGCACGCCAAGCGGCTCATCGCCGCGGGCGTCCGGCTGAGGAGACGCTGACGATGGCCCCCATCGACCACTACATCAACACGATCATCGAGCGCGGAGCCGACGAGGCCCGCGAGGACGGATCGGCGGTTATCGAGGCCCGGCACCTGCTGCTGGGCATGGCGACCTTGCGCGACGCCGACACCCGCGACGCCGTCGTGCACGAGGCGCTGGCCTCCGCGGGGCTCGACCACCGGGCGATCCGGGAGGCGCTGGACAAGGAGTACGAGCACAGCCTGGGCGCGGCCGGCGTGTCACCGGCCACCTTCGGCCACCTGCCCGAGCCCTCCCGCTCTCCCGAGCGCCCGTCGCAGCTCGGGGCGTCGGCGAAGCTGGCGCTGGAGCGCGGTTTCTCGTGCGTCGCACGCAAGAAGGACCTGCGCCCCGGGCACCTGCTGCTGGGCGTCCTGCGGGCCGAGGCCGGCACGGTTCCACGGGCCCTGACCCTGGCGGGCATCGACCGCGAGGGCCTGATGGAGCGCCTTCAGCGGGCGCTCGCCCAGGAGACGCCCGCGTGAGCCCCGTCCCCGGCGCGGGCCCCGTCCCCGGCGCGGGCCCCGTCCCCGGCGCGGGCCCCGTTCCCGATGTGGGCCCCGTTCCCGGCGTGGCGCTCCGGGCCGACGGCCTGCGCATGCGGTACGGCGACGCCGAGGTCTTGGTCTACCCCTCCACCACCGTCCACGACTGGCGCGGCTCGTCTGGAACGGCATGGGGCGCTGTGCGTCGTCCGGCGGGACTGCGCAGCGCGAGCAGGCGCTCGACCAGCGTGTCGACGTAGTCGGGGGTGAGCGGCCCCGCCCCGAACAGGGTGCGGATGTACATCGGGGCCAGGATGTGGTCGAGGATGTCCAGGCCCTCCGGCGGGTCTTCCCCCCGTTCGCGGGCGCGATCGAGCATGCCCTGGATCTGGCGTGCGCGCTCGGCCAGGAACGCGTCCCGCGCCCGCGTGCCGTCCTCTCCGGCCGTGGACAGGGTGATGACCAGGCGCAGCACCGCCAGCCCGTCGGGGCCGGTGATGTCGCGGGTCACACCGGCGGCGTAGGCCCGCAGATCCTGCTCCAGGCTGCCGGTGTCGGGGATGGGCGAGGTGGTGGTGAGCCAGGTGATCGCCACATCCATGAGCAGGTTCTCCAGGGTGCCCCAGCGGCGGTAGACGCTGGTGTCGGCCACGCCCGCACGTTCGGCGACGTCACCGACGGTGAAGGCGCCGTGGCCGCGCTCGGCGATGAGGCCTGTGACCGCCTGGTGCACCGCCGCGCGTACGCGGGCGCTGCGCCCTCCGGGCCGCCGGGCTCGCTGCTGTTCCGCCATGCGCCCATCTTAACGCAGACGCCACTTGCGTTTGCTCTGAATCGTGCCCTACAGTCCTCCTGTCGCAGCTGGCACCTGCTTTAAGGAGCGATCATGAAGCCGCTGTTCTTCCCCGACAACCCCAGCTTCTGGTACGAGACCCTGCGTATCTTGGGGCATATCACCTACGGCGGCGCCGACTTCGGCGAGGTCGCCGTCACCAGCCAGCGGATCACTTCTGGCGACTACGACAGCTGGCACGACGAGTGGCTGGCCACCGCCGACCGGGTGGCCGACGAGGGCAAGGCGGCCCTGAAGGGCGGCCATCGCATCAGCGCCCGGGACGCCTTCCTGCGCGCGTCGAACTACTACCGCGCGGCCGAGTTCTTCCTGCACGGAGACGCCGCCGACCCGCGCATCCGGCACGCCTACGACCTCTCGGTGGCCTCCTTTCGCCAGGCCGCCACGCTGTTCACTCCGGCCGTCGAGCCGGTGGAGATCCCCTACGAAGACACGGTCCTGCCCGGTTACCTGTACCGGGCCGACGATTCCGGCGCCGCTCGGCCGACCGTGGTGATGCACAACGGGTTCGACGGCACGGTGGAGGAGATGCACTTCTTCGGGGCCGCCGCGGCCGTCGAGCGCGGCTACACGGTGCTGGCCTTCGACGGGCCCGGGCAGCCGGGCACCCGCCACAGCCAGGGCTTGATGTTCCGCCCCGACTGGGAGAACGTGGTCGGCCCTGTCATCGACTACGCGCTGACCCGTCCCGAGGTGGATCCGTCCGGCATCGCGCTGCTCGGCGTGAGCATGGGTGGCCAGCTCGCACCCCGCGCGGCCGCCTTCGACCAGCGCGTCGCCGCCCTCATCTGCCTGGACGGGGTCTATGACCTGGGCGAGATAGCCACCTCCGGCGTTCCGCTGCCGCGGCCCGAGGCCGAGCGACGGCTGCGCGCCGAGCATGACCCGGAGCTGGACGCCATGATGGAGGCGGCGATGGCCGCCGGCCCGATGCTGCGCTGGGCCATCGAGCACGGCATGTTCGCCATGGGCGTCGGCACTCCCCGCGCGTTCGGCGCCGCCTACCTGGACTACCATCTGCGCGGCGGCATCGCCGAGAAGATCAGCTGCCCCACCCTGGTCTGCGCCGGAGCCGACGACGGGTTCTTCAAGGGTCAGCCCGACCTGCTGCACGAACACCTGACCTGCCCCAAGACGCTGCTCACCTTCACCGCCGAGCAGGGCGCCGACGCGCACTGCCAGTCCGGTGCCCAGCGGCTGGCTTTCGCCCGCGTCTACGACTGGCTGGACGACGTCCTCGCCAAGAACGCATGACCTCTATGGAGACCATGATGACCCCTGTGATCGACCAGATCGGCCGAGCCCTCGACATGACTGCCGCCATCGTCAAGGGCATCGCGCACGACCGGCTCGACGACCCCACCCTCTGCCCCGGCTGGGACGTACGCGCCGAGCTCAACCACCTGGTCGGCGGCATGCGCATCTTCGCCGCCGAACTCACCGGCACCGACGCCGGCGCCGCCCACGAGGACGACTGGCTCGGCGCCGACCCGCAGGCCGCCTACACCCTCGCGGCCGACCTCGACCGCGTGGCCTGGCATCGACCGGGCGCGCTGGACGGCACCGTGCGGCTGGGGTTCGGCGCTGTCCCCGGTTCGATGGCCGCGCTCATCCACCTCACCGAGGTTCTCGTGCACGGCGCCGACCTGGCACTCGCCACCGGTCAGGAACACCTCATCGACGAAGAGTCCTGCGACGAACTGCTCACGATCATGCGGGGCATGGACTTCGACGCCTTCCGCCGGCCCGGCATGTTCGGACCCGCCCTGCCGGCAGCGGACGAGGCCCCCGCCCACCGGCGGCTTCTGGCCTTTCTCGGTCGCGACGTCGCACACCGCTGACCCACGTGCGACCTCGCGCAAGGCAGGACGCTGGAGGAATCACCCACCGCATGAACCACCCGCTGGGCGGCTCATGCGGGACAGCGATGCCTGAGTTACCGTCATCCAGCGTGGGATGGGGTGGCTGTGAGGTCCGCGCGGAGCTTCGCCCTGGGGGAGAACGAGATCCTCGCTGAGGTGGACGGTGTGCCGGAGACGCTCAGAACAGCGCCATCCCTGACAAGGATCATTTGAGTGAGGAGATCGACATGACGCTTGATGGCCGGCGAGTTCTGGTGATGGGGGGCAGTTCGGGCATTGGCGAGGCGAGCGCCGCGCTGTTCGCCCAGCAGGGAGCCGAGGTCGTGATCACCGGCCGTGGCGAGGGACGCCTGGCCGAGGCCGCCGCGCGGATCGGCGGCAAGGTCGCCTTCCAGCGGGTGGACGGCACCAACGAGGAGGCGGTCAGGGGCTTCTTCGCCCAGGAGGCCACCTATGACCACCTGGTGCTGGCGTTGAGCGGCGGTTCGGGCGCGGGCCCGTTCGCCACCCTGGATCTGGAGCAGTTGCGGGGCGGATTCGAGGGCAAGTTCTGGGTCCACGTACGAATCCTGCAGGCGGCCCTGCCCCGGCTGCGCGAGAACGGCTCGATCACCTTGATCACTGCCAGCTCCGCGCGGGCGGCCGTGCCCGGCACGGCGGGCCTGGCCGCGATCAACGGGGCGCTGGAGGCGATGATCCGCCCGCTGGCCACCGAGCTGGCCCCGATGCGCGTCAACGCCGTCTCCCCGGGCATCATCGACACCCCCTGGTGGGACAAGCTGCCCGCCGAGCAGCGGGAGGCCACGTTCGCCGAGCACGCCGCCGCGCTCCCGGTCGGCCGGGTGGGCCAGGCCGCGGACGTGGCCCAGGCGGTGCTGCTGGCCGCCACCAACGCGTTCATGACCGGCCAGGTGATCGAGGTCAACGGCGGCCTCACCCTTCCTTCCGGTCGCTGACCCGACAGCGGAGGAGGAGCCCGCCGCGGTCAGGACGCGTGAGCGGGCCCACCACCAGGCCCACGAAGCCGCTGCCCGCACCCGCCTGCTGGCTGGAGATCAGCCGGCATCTCACCGGCGTGCCCTTCCCCACCATGCCACTCCAGGCCGCCTGACCCTCAACCACCCGCCGGGCGGCTGAAGTCGGCGCCGCTCCTCGAAACCGCAGGGCAAGTCGGCGGAAGCCGCTTGCCGATCACCTCAGCCACCGGACCCGGACGACGCCGGGCACGGCGCGGGCCAGCATGTCGGTGACGTGCGCGGCGAGCGCGTCGTCCGATCCGGGGTCGGGCACGTCACCGGCCGCCGGGCGCAGCTCGGCGACGCCGTCGCGCACGGTCACCGCCCAGAAGGGGCCGTGCGGGTAGTGGTCACGCAGGGCGGCCACCACCTCCTCGCACAGCTCCTCGTCGGGGCGGGCGAGTACGCCCATGAGGTCGCGGCAGCCGACCATGCCCACCACCTCCTGGCCGGCGAGCACGGGCAGGCTCTTGATCTGCTTGCCCACCAGGAGGTCGATGGCCGTGGTCACGTCCGTCGTCTCCGTCACGGTGATCACCGCGTGCGTCATGACCTGCCACACCTCGCCGGGCGGCGGCGCGGAGGCGGCCGGGGAGGGGTCGGCGGTCGTTCCCGGGCCGGGCTGGAACTCACCGCGCAGCAGGTCCAGCTCGGACACGAGGCCGACCAGCCGGCCCGCGTCGTCGAGGACGGGGGCGGCGGCGATGTCGTGGCCGTGCAGCAGCCGGATGGCCCGGCGGATCGAGGCGGTGCGCCGGACCGTCACGGCGGGGCTCGACATGATGTCCCGCACCAGCATGGATACCCGTCCCTCCCCGCCCGATGCTCTTGGGCCTGGCCGGACGCGGCGGACCTTCGTCGGCGCGGTCCGGGCGGCGGCGGTGGGCGTCACCTCCGGCCGCAGGCTTGATGCCCGTTCCGACCTGGGAAGATTCCCCTTCGTGCGGCACGATTCCGGCCATGGTGCCGACGGGCGCGGCGGCACGGGGCGCTGCGGGCGAGGCGCCGCAGGGCCGAAAGTCCCATCGGGCAGGGCTGGAAGGTCCCGGTGAACGGGTCCTTCCGGCTCTGCTCGCCGGGCGGCGGACGCGGTGTTCTTGAACTGCGCAACCGATCCCCCCGACCCGGTAACGAAAAGGAGGCCGTCATGGCCGCCACCCTCCCCCGCAACGCCGCTGACGCCCCCACAGCCGGGACGGCGCGCCGCCCGGTCGACTACGTCTGGGCCGCCGCCCGGATCTCGATCGGCTGGGTGTTCCTGTGGGCGTTCCTGGACAAGACCTTCGGCTGGGGCTTCGCCACTCCCGCCGCCAAGGCGTGGACCGCGGGCGGCAGCCCGACCACCGGCTTCCTCAAGGGCACCGGCGAGAACGCGCTCGGCGGGCTGTTCTCCGCGCTGGCCGGTCAGGCGTGGGTGGACTGGCTGTTCATGGCCGGGCTGCTCGGCATCGGCCTGGCCCTGGTCCTGGGCGTCGGCACCCGGATCGCGGCCGTCGCCGGCGGCCTGATGCTGGCCCTGATGTGGGCCGCGGAGCTGCCCCTCACCACCAACCCCTTCATGGACGAGCACATCGTGTACGCCATCGTGCTGGCCGGCCTGGCCCTGACCGGCGCCGGCGCCACCCTGGGCCTGGGGGCCCTGCCCATCGTCCGGCGCCACCCCATCCTCAAGTAGCTCCCCGGCAGGCCCGCGTGGACGCCCACCCCGATCCCCGGGGTGGGCGTTCGCGCGTCACCAGGGACGGGGAGGCGGGATTGTGAACCGGGCCAAGATCATGATCGAATATCGTTGATCCCGAGCGCACCTCATCTTCACCGTGTCATGCCCTCCGTCCCCAGCAGGGAAGCCGGTTCGATGTCCATGCCCTTGCTCACCCCGACGCGCCGCGTGGGGCCCGGTTGGATCGTCGCCTACGTCGTCGCCGGGTTCGGCGCGCAGATCGCCTCCCAGTCGCCGAGCACGTTCCTGATGCCGCAGCAGATCGCCGGCATCGACCCCACCGGCAAGATCGGCGGGTTCGCGTGGGTCAGCGCGATGGGAGCCGTGGCGGGCATCATCGCCGGGCCGCTGTTCGGCGCGCTGTCCGACCGCACCCGGGGCCGGCTCGGCCGTCGCCGGCCGTGGATCGTGGGCGGGGCGCTGGCCTGCGCCGCCGCCTTCGTGTTCCTGGCCGCCCAGGACACCGTCACCGGTGTGGCCGTGGGCGCCCTGCTGCTGTCCGTCGGGATGTCCGCCGTGGGCGCCGGCTACAACACGACGGTCCCCGACCAGGTGCCGGTCACCCAGCGCGGCCTGGTCCTGGGCTGGGGCGCGGTGCCGCAGGCCGCCGCGATGGTGTGCGGCGGGCTGATCCTGGCGGCCACCACCGCTCCCGCCTCCGGCTACCTGGTCCTGGCCGGCGTCCTGGTCCTGGTGGTGCCGTTCGTCGTGGTCACCCGCGACCCGCGGCCACCCGCCGGGGAGCGCCGGCCGTTCACGTGGAAGGGCTTCCTCGACGGCTACCGGATCGACCCGCGACGCCGTCCCGACTACGCCTGGGCGCTGGCCACCCGCTTCCTCATGACCCTCGGGTACGGCATCGGCACCCTCTACATCCCGTACTTCCTGGAGGACGTCGTCGGCCGCCCCGACGACCTGCTGACCGTCGTCGCGGTCAACGGCGCGTCGGTCGTCGCGCTCTCGGTGGTCAGCGGCTGGCTGTCCGACCGGCTCGGCCGCCGCCGGATCCTCGTCTTCGCCGGCTCGGGCGTCATGGCGGCGGCGGGCGTCATGCTGGCCCTGTCGCCCACCTGGACCATGACGCTGGTCTGCGCGGTCGTGCTCGGCGTCGGGTACGGGATCTACATCGGCGTGGACGGCGCCCTGATCACGCAGGTGCTGCCGGCGGCCGGCGACCACGGCCGGGACCTGGCCGTGGCGCAGCTCATGGGCAGCCTGCCGTACGTGATCGTGCCGGCCGCCGCATCCGTGATCCTCACCTACCTCGGCGGCTACTCCGGCCTCTACCTGGTCTCGGCGCTCGTCTCCGCGCTGGGAGCGGTCCTCATCTGGCGGGTCAAGTCGGTGCTCTGACCGGTACGGTGCGGGATATCCCGGCACCGCCCTAATTCCCGGCAAAGCCTCATCCGAGGGGAGGGCTACTCAGGCGCCGGAACTCCCCCTTCTGAATCCTTGCCACAGTCACATCAGATGGCAGGGGGAATTGTCATGCATCCTCACTCCGGCGGGACGGTCCGGGCCAGAGCGCTCGCGATCCTCGCCGCGTTGCTGCTGGTCACGGCCGCGCTGGCCGCCGTGGCCGCGCCGGCCAAGGCCGCGACCGACGTCCGGCTGAAGCTCTCCATCACCTGGATCCAGCAGGGAGAGAACCCCGACGACGACGGCGGCGACGGCGACTACTTCCCCGAGATCCGCATCGGCGACGGTCCCCTGCTGCGGAAGCCGTACGTCCAGGACGACGTGTTCGACCCGAGCAACTTCCCCGACCCGTGGGTCTTCACCCAGGACGTGCAGGTGCCCGACGACAGGACCACCGTGCCGGTCCTGGTGCGGCTGTGGGACTACGACGACGGCACCAACTTCGGCGACGACCACATGGACATCAGCCCCCAGAACCAGGACGACGACCTCGACCTGCAGTACGACATCGGCACCGACACCTGGACCGCCCCCGGCGACCTCATCACTCCCGGCCAGGAGCGCATCACCGGTGACGGCGACCCGAACTTCCCCGACACCAACGACGGCGTCGCCCTCACCGTCGGCGTGAAGATCGAGCGGCTGACCCCCCTGCCCGACATCGACGGCGACGGCATCTACGACGTCATCGAGCGGTTCGGCGTGCGCGACAAGGACGGCTCGATGCGGTACGACCTCAAGGCCATGGGCGCGAACCCCTGCCGCAAGACGGTCGTCGTGCAGATCGACTACATGACCGGCGCCGCCGACGGGCACAGCCACGAGCCGAAGGACGCGGCGATCGAGGAGGTCGAGCGGGCCTTCGAGGACGGGCCGGTCGATCCCGTGTCGCCCTGCCCGTACCCCGGCTTCACCACCGCGCAGGGCGTCGACTTCGTGCACGTGGCGGGCAAGCCGATCCCCGAGCAGACCGTCATGGGCCTGGACGCGGCCTACCGAGCCGCCCGCAACGCGAACTTCAGCCCGCTGCTCGCCCCGTACGCCCACTACGCGATCTTCGGCCACCAGCTCACGTCCGGCGGGCTGAGCTCCGGCCGGTGCTGCGAGACGGACCGCGGAGGCAAGGACTTCATCGTCACCCTCGGCGGCTGGCGCACGGTCTGCGTCGCCCCCGGCGACAACGGGACGCTCGACACGACGCCCGCCTCCACCGACGTGAAGATGGGCGAGGACGTGCTCGTCGGCACCGACCGCGCCTGCGACACCGAGGTCAAGCCGGGCACCGACGACCGGCAGATCCTGAAGAAGGGCACCGGGGCCGCCGACGCGGACGTGGGGACCGTACGCGACCAGTCCGGCAGCATCATGCACGAGCTCGGCCACGCCCTCGGCCTCCCGCACGGCGGCACGGACCGCACCAACTTCAAGCCCAACTACCTCAGCGTCATGAACTACGCCTTCGACCCCATCGGCATCCCCACGGGCCCCGAGCCGCTGCCGCGGCGCCTCGACTACTCGCGCCAGTCGCTGGCCGCGCTCGACAGGACCGCGCTCGTGGAGGCGGACGGCATCGCCGACGGCGAGGACTTCACCCGCTGGCGGCTCCCCGGCGGAAACCAGCTGTTCGGTCCCGGAGCCGGCGCGCTGAACTGGAACGACAACGTCGTGGCCGGCACTCCGGTGATCGACCCCGCTCCCGTCGCGGCCGACATCAACTCCGACGACGACGTCTGCGTCCTCGCCGGCACGGACGGCGTCCTCACCACGATGCCCTCCGGCAACGACGAGAACGTCGGCGACGCCATCCTCAACGGCGGCGACGCCTGCAACACGGCCCCCGGGCCCGGCGACACCGGTCGCGCCACCACCCTGACCGGCCACGACGACTGGGGGACCCTCAAGTACCGCGCGGTGGGCTCCAAGGACGCGGGCGCGGCGGCGTCCTCGCCGTCGGGCACCGAGATCGCGTTCCCGGCCGTGCTCGGGGCCGAGCTGGCCCTGCGTGACTTCTACGACCCGGACGTCACCGCGGCCAAGACCGTGGACAAGGCCGAGGCGCTGCCCGGCGACACCCTCACCTACACCGTGCGGGTGCACAACGAGGGCCGGGGGACCGCGGCGGCCGTACGGGTGACCGACACCTTCCCGGACGGCACCACGGCGGAGCGGCGGCGGACGACCCTCGCCCCCGGCGCGGACCACACCGAGACGTTCGCCTACCTCGTGCCCTGCACGGCCGACGACGGCTCGTCCCTGACCAACAGCGCCACCGTCCAGGCCCAGAACCTCGCCGGCGGGCCCGAGACCGACACGTCCGACAACACGAGCACGGCGCGCAGCACCGTCAGGGCGCCCCACCTCACCCTGGCCGCGACCGCGACCCCCACCGCCGGTGCCGGGGAGGCCGCGACCACCACCCTGACCGTTCGCAACACCGGCGGCGCCGCCGCCACCGGCGTCACGCTCACCTACGCCCTGCCCGACGAGGTGTACTACAGCACCGCCCTCGACCAGGGGAGCGGGCCCCGGCCGACGGAGGTCTCCGGGGGCACGCTGACCTGGCGGCTCGGGCCGGTGGAGCCGGGGGCGACGGCGGCCGTGCGGTTCACCACCCGCTCCAGCCTGCTCGTCACCGGCGGCACGGCGCAGACCGGACAGGCCAAGGTCGTGTACGTCAACGCGAACGGCTGCTCGTACGCCCCGGTGACCGCCTCGGCCACCTCGACGGTCACCGAGGTGACGCCGAGCCGCGACCCGCGGCCGTCCACGGTGTGGGCGGTGCTGGCCTCGCTGCGGACGCCCGAGCTGCTGGCCCGAGTGCAGGCCACCGACACCCGCTTCGACGGGGCCGACGGCTCCGTGCCGGACGGGCGGCTCTCGCAGCAGGAGGTGTCGGCCGCGCTGATGCCGCCGCTGCCGCAGCCGCGCGCGCTGCGGGCCGAGCTGCTGGGCACGTACCTCAACCTGGGCAGCCGGCGCGTCAACGCGGCCACGGCGGTGCGCAGCTTCGTCCTGGACCGGCTCGGGCTGCGCACGGTCGGCGCCGCCGCCCGTCACTCCCGGACCGTGCTGACCGGGCCGCCCGGGGCCGACATCACGGCGTACCAGAACGCCACGCTGGGGCTCATCGAGATCAACTCGGG
Source organism: Nonomuraea sp. 3-1Str (assembly GCF_031570565.1). Classification (NCBI taxonomy): domain Bacteria; kingdom Bacillati; phylum Actinomycetota; class Actinomycetes; order Streptosporangiales; family Streptosporangiaceae; genus Nonomuraea; species Nonomuraea sp. 3-1Str. The sequence goes on along the minus strand of NZ_JALHBK010000009.1, from coordinate 13,268 downwards.
AGCCGCCGAACGCTACTGAGGTCCTGAGGAGGGGCGCCGCGGCTCGCGGCGCCCCTCGCGCTCGCGGGTCTTCGCGGGTCTTCGCAGGCCGGTCAGGCGGTGAGGCGGGTGAGCTCGCGGAGCTCGCCCTGGGTGGTGGCGCAGTCGAGGAGTCGCAGCTCCGCGAGCAGCCGCACCGCCCGCGCGCCGTGCTTCAGCTCCTCCGGGCAGGTCTCCGCGACCTTGCGGAGCAGGGCGGCGGCGGCGCGCGGGTCGCGCTCCCCGGCGTGGGCGGTCGCCAGCGTGAGGAGCTGCCGGACCCGGCGGTCCCGCGTGGACAGGCGGGCCGGGTCGATGCCCTCCGCCAGCCGCAGGGCCTGGCGGTGGCGGCCCACGCGGACCGCGGCCGAAGCGGCGCGCAGGTCCAGCTCCACCAGGAAGTCGTCGCGGTCCTCGCCGAGCCGGCCGGCGAGCCTGCGGGCGCGGTTCAGCAGCTCCTCGGCGCCCAGCAGGTCGTTCTCCGCCGCCGCGGCGAGCGCCGCCGCGAGCAGGCACGCCCCCACGGCCGACCGGCGCTCCGATCCGTCCTCCGTACGGGTCCCGCCCACGCCTGGCGGTCCCGGCGCCTCGGCGGCGAGGTCGGCGGCCGTCAGGGCGACGCGGCGGGCGTCGGCCGGGCGGCCCAGCCGCACCAGGACCTCGGCCGTCTCCGCCCGCGCCAGCGCCGCGGCCGAGGGGTCGCCCGGCGCGGCCGACACCGCCCGGTCCGCCGCCAGCAGGGCCAGCGCGTGCTCCCCGCACCCCCGCAGCACGGTCGCGAACAGCCGGTACACCCGCCCCAGCTCCACCCCCGCCTGGGCCCGGTCCGTCTCAGGTTCGCGGCGGGCCGTGGCGTCCGCCATGACCAGCAGGCCGGGCAGGTCGCGGCGCAGCTCCGTGTAGCGGCGCGGCGACCGCCGCCACACCTCCCAGGCCGCCGTCACGTGCCGGCGCACCCGGTGGACGCCCGCGGCCGCCTCGCCCTCCGCGGGACGGCGGGGGAACAGCAGCGCGAGCCCCATCTCGTCCGCCCCGCCGGAGCCCCCGCCCGCGTGCCCGCCGGGCCCCGCCATGGCGGACCCAGAAACGGCGGACCCCGACCCGGCGGGCCCTGTCACGGCGGGCAGCGCGATGGGACCGCCGACCAGCTCCGACATGTCCACGACCCGCAGGACACCGGCGATGCGCATGAGGGTGGACAGCCGGTCCAGCGGCCGCACCCCCTTCTCGACGAGCCGCAGCCACTCCTCGCTGCACCCCACGAGGTCGGCCAGGACCCGCCGGGACAGACCGCGCGCACGGCGCATGGCCATGATCCGCGCTCCGTCGACCAAGTAATCGCCGGCCATGCGGCCAGGTTAGGCGCCAGATCACGAACGGCCGACGGCCAGAAACGGCGGCCGTTTCCTGCCGCCCGCCGGCACCGCGCCCGCGGCCGGAGCCCGGCTATCGTACGGAGGACATCGTGGGCTCCAGGTGGCGCAACTCCAGTTGGATCCGCGCCCGCCGGCCCGGGCGACACTGCCGCTACACCGCACGGCAGAGGAGGCCACGATGGCGATCGACGTCGAGTCGATTCGGAAGGCATTCCCGTTCTTCGAGACACCGGCTGACGGCTCCCGCCCACTCGTCTACCTCGACAGCGCCGCCACCACGCAGAAACCCGCCGCGGTGCTCGACGCCCTGGCCCACTACTACACGCGCGCCAACGCCAACGTCCACCGCGGCGTCTACCGCCTGGCCGTCGAGGCGACCGAGCTGTACGAGGGGGCCCGCCGCACCGTGGCCGCCTTCGTCGGCGCGTCCCGCCCCGAGGAGATCGTCTTCACCAAGAACGCCACCGAGGCCGTCAACCTCCTGGCGAACTCCCTCATGTGGGCCGGCGAGGGACTTCGCGTCGGCCCCGGCGACGAGATCGTGCTGACCGAGATGGAGCACCACTCCAACCTCATCCCGTGGCGGCTGCTCGCCGAGCGGGCCGGCGCGACCGTGCGCTACCTGGGCATCACCGACGACGGCCGCCTCGACCTGTCCCGCCTGGCCGACGTGGTGACCGAGCGGACGAGGGTGATGGCGGTCGTGCACGCCTCCAACATCCTCGGCACCGTCAACCCGATCGCGCCCATCGCCGCCCGCGCCGCCGAGGTCGGCGCCCTGCTGGTGGTGGACGCGGCGCAGTCGGTGCCGCACCTCCCGGTGGACGTGACCGCGCTGGGCGCGGACTTCGTGGCGTTCTCCGGGCACAAGATGTGCGGGCCGACCGGGATCGGCGTGCTGTGGGGCAGGCACGAGCTGCTGGAGGCGCTGCCGCCGTTCCTCGGCGGCGGTGAGATGATCGAGACGGTCAGCGTCGACGCCATGCGGTACGCCGCGCCGCCGCTCAAGTTCGAGGCGGGCACGCCGCCGGTCGCGCAGGCCGTCGGGCTGGGCGCGGCCTGCGACTTCCTGACCGAGATCGGCATGGACGCGATCGCCGCGCACGACCAGGCCCTGGTCGAGTACGCGCTGGACCGGCTCGGGCGGGTGCCCGGCATCCGGTTCATCGGGCCGGCGGACGGTGTGGACCGGCTGCCGCTGCTGTCGTTCGTGGTGGACGGCGTCCCGCTCCAGCGGTTGCGGACCGACCTGGATGAGGCGGGCATCGCGGTGCGTTCCGGCCACCACTGCGCCCAGCTCGCGTGCAGCCGCTTCGGCATCCCTGCGGCCATCCGGTCGTCGTTCTACCTGTACAACACGTCCGACGAGGTGGACCACCTGGCCGTGACGCTGGAGCGGGCGACCAGGTCGGGCAGGGGCGCGGGGCCGGGGCCGGCGTTCGAGGCGGGCGGTGTGGAGCGGGTCCGGCCGTACCAGGAGGTGCTGGTGCCGGGGATCTTCGGCCCGTGGGCGGAACGGCTGGTCGCCGCGCTGGCGCCCGAGCCCGGGGCGCGGGCGCTCGACGTCGGCACCGGGCCGGGGACGGTGGCGCGCGTGCTCGCGGCGGCCGTGGGTCCAGGGGGCGCGGTCGTCGGCACCGACCCCAGCCCGGCCATGCTCACACTCGCCCGAGAGGACCCCGCGCCGGTCCAGTCAGCCTCGGTCCAGTACGTCGAGTGCGGGGCCGCGCCGCTGCACGTGTCCGACGAGGCGTTCGACGTCGTCACCGCGCAGCAGGTGCTGCAGTTCGTGCCGGACCGGCGGGCGGCCCTGGCGGAAATGCGCAGGGCCGCCCGGCCGGGCGCGCGGATCGCCGTCGTCACCTGGCTGCCTCTGGCGCGCAACCCGCTGTTCCGCGCGCTGCGTGACGCGGTGGCCGCCGTGCTCGGCCCGGAGCAGGCGGAGCTGTTCGAGGAGCCGTGGTCGCTGGCGGGGGAGGAGGTCGCCGCCCTGGTGGAGGAGGTCGGGTTCACCGAGGTCGAGCGGCACGAGTGGACGGTGCCGGTCACCCTGCCGGGCGGGCCGGACGCGCTGTGCTGCCTGTTCGGGTTCTCGGCCGTGGCACCGTACGTCGCCGCCCACCGCGAGGCGTTGCACCGGGCCGTACGCGAGGGCCTGGCGGGGCACACGGACGGCCGCGGCCTGCACGGGGACACCGCGGCGAGCGTCGTCATGGCCCGCGCCTGAGCGGCCCCCCTCCCTGAGCGGCCCCCCTCCCCGAGTGGCCCGGTTGCCTGAGCGGCCCGCCCGTCTCACCGGCCCGCGCGCCGGCGCGCCTGTACGACCGCCGCGCCGGCGCGCTCCGCCGACGGGCCGGCCGGTCACGGGCGCGTTGGCGCGGGTTCCGGCTTCGGCATACAGTCTGTGAGAATCTTCGTGAAGGGCCCGCGGGGCGACGGACCGGAGGACTGATGGCCGAGCGACCTGGGAAGGCACGCGTGGAGGAGCCCGCGGCGCGACGGAGAAGACCGCGCGCCGGCAGCGGCGAGTCCCTCGGCGACCAGGCGTACGAGCACATCCGCGCCGCGATCCTCGAAGGCGTCTACCGCCCCAACCAGCGCCTGCCCGAGGACGAGGTCGCCGCCCGCCTCAACAGCAGCCGCACGCCCGTCCGCGTCGCGCTGATGCGCCTGGCCGACCAGGGGCTCGTGGTCCGCGAACGCCAGGGCTGGGTCGTGCGCGAGCACACGCCCGACGAGATCCGCGAGATCTACGAGGTGCGCTGCGCCCTGGAGTCCATGGCGACCGGCCTGACCGCCGTGCGCGCCTCCGAGGAGCAGCTCGCCCGCATCGCCGCGTTCTACGACGCCCCGGTCGAGGAGTACGAGCGCCGTCCCCGCGCCGAGCTGGGCCGCATGAACCGCGACTTCCACCACGCCATCGTCCAGGCGTCGGGCAACGGGCGGCTGCTCGGCGAGTGGCTGCGCAACCGCGACTTCGGCGTCACGTACAACATGGCCGCCGTCTTCACCGGCGACGAGATCGTCACCTGCGTGGAGGGTCACAAACGCATCATCGCGGCCCTGCTGCGCCGCGATCGCGCGGGCGCCGAGCGCGAGGCGCGCACGCACGTCGAGGACGTCCAGGCGGCGGCGAGCCGCCGCCTCGACGCGCTGCGCATGCCCGCGGGCTTCTACCTGTCCTGAGAGAGCGCCGTCCAAGGGGCGGGCGGCTCACCCGGTCGCCGTGGGGGTGGTCCGTGCTGCGACAGCCTCTTGATGCGTTGGATCCTAATTTGTACTCTACGTTGTATGCAGCCTGGCAGCGACTCCTCCCGCGACCCCCGCACCTTCCCCTCCGTCGGTCCGCGGACGGGGGAGGAGCGGCGCCGGTTCGCCGGCGCCACCCCCGCCAAGGAGCCGGTCATCACGACCGAGCGGGCCGACGCCGCCCGCGGCGCCGCGCTGCTGCCGTCACTGTCCGCCGGGCCGGAGCTGAGCCCCGAGGCCGCCAGGGTGATCGGGGAGGTGCCCGGATACCTCGGCGTCCCGTTCGTCAGCCCCATCTTCCAGGCGCTGGCCAACTACCCCGGCTATCTCGTCCCGGCCTGGGACCGGTTCAAGCCGGTCATCGGCTCGCCGGAGTTCAGGCGGGCGGCGGCCGGGCTCGGCGTGCCGGGCGGGCTGCTCCCCGGCCCCGACCCGGCGCTGCTCACCGCGGACGCCGACCTCGACCGGGTCCGGCGCTACACGGTCACCTTCCACCGGCTGCTGCCCGAGCTGCTGCTGCTCGCCTCCTGCTGGTACCGCGGGGTCACCGTGGGGGCGCCCGCGTCCCTCGCCCTCGACGGCCGGACGCCGGTGGAGGGTCCAGGACCGCGCGGCGTGCCGCCCGAGGCGGTCACCATCGCGCCGGACCCGTCGGAGCCGGAAGAGGACCTCGCCCGCGTCTACCAGGAGATCCGCGCCCTGCACGACCATCCCCGGGTGCTGAGCTACTACCGCGCGCTCGGCACCTGGCCCGGCCTCATGCTCGGTGTGTGGGAGCGGCTCGGGCCGCTCGCCCGTGGCGACGCGTACACCGCGGCGCGCGACCAGGTGCTCGCCAGGGCCGCCGCCACTGCCGCCACGCTGCCCGTGCCGTTGGTCGAGCCCGAGCACGCCGGGGAGGTCGCGGCCGTGCTGGCGCTGTCCCGCCCCCGCCTCATCCCCGCGCTGCTGCTCGACACGGCCGTCGTCCTCGCGCTGCTGGGGGAGGACACCCAGGTGGGGGAGGACGCCTCGGTCGTCACCGCCTGAGCCGCCGGGCCTCGGCTCGCTGCCGGAGGCGCCGGCCGCCGGCCGGCGGGACGCCTCTTCCGGGACTGCGGCCCGGCGGCGCGCGTGCCCCCTCGCGCGCCGCCGGGCCTGGCCTGGAGCCGGGTCAGCCGTGCGAGTCGGTGACCGAGCGGGCGAGCGTCACCTCGCAGCCCGGGCCGTTCGGGCCGCCGACGCGGACGGAGTTGAAGAAGTCACGGAAGGCGCTGTAGAAGTTGCCCTTGCCGCCGGGTGAGGTCACGGCTGAGCAGCCGCCGTAGTTCGCCCCGGAGTACAGGTGGATGTACGAGCTCGTGCGGTTCCAGTCGGACTTGGACCGGCTCGCCATGTTCAGCGCGGCCAGGTCGGGGGTGTCGCTCTTGAGCTCGATGATGTCGCCGGAGCCGTCGAGGCCGGAGAACAGGCAGTAGTAGCCGGCATGGCAGCGGTCGTAGCCGTCCGCCGCCTGGGCCGGGCTGCTGGTCAGGGTGGCCAGCGCGATGGCCGCCACCGGTAATGCCAGCAACTGAAGCTTCTTGCCCACTGTCCCTCCAGGGGTGAAACTTTTCTTCGAGTACGGGTCCGACCATACCTGTTGAGATCTTGCGGGTGAAGGGGTCAGGGCGATCAGACCGAGCAGCCGGCCCGGCACCTGGTACGGGTACCGGCAGGCGTTGCGCTCGGGGAGCGGTGTCGTGGTCGTCGTGTGTGCCGGCGGGCGCCGTAGCGGCGGGTGGCCGGAGTTTCGCCGGGAGAATGGCGAGAGAAACGTCCGCCCGCCGCCCGTGAGCCTTTACCCGAAAGGCGTCCTCCCGCCTCTCCGAGCCTTTATCCGAAAGGCGTCCTCCTGCCCTCCCGAGCCTTTACCGAAAGACGTGACCGTGGAAGCGGGAGCGGCCTTCGCATTCGCCGCGCCGGTCCGCCCACGAGCCGATTCCGATGCCCATGTCCCGTGCCGCCGGGCGTTCCAGTATCGTTCGTCGTCGGCCTGAGGCACGAGGCGGAGGAGAGGGACGGCGCATGCCCCACGCGGCGAGACCCACGGTCACGCTGCACGACGTGGCGGCGGCGGCCGGCGTCTCGGTGGCCACCGCCTCCCGGGTGCTGGGCGGCGGCTCCCGCAAGGTCGCCCCCGAGTACGAGGCGCGCGTCCTCGCGGCTGCCGCGGCCCTGCGCTACACGGTGGACGCCTCCGCGCGGGCGATGCGGCGCGGCAGCGACTCCGTCGCCCTGGTCGCCGACGACCTCACCACCCCGTCCATGGGCATCATCGTGGCCGCCATGGAGCGCCGGGCCAGCATGGCCGGGGCCTTCGTGACGGTCTCCTCGACCCGCGCCACGCCGGAGCGGCAGCTCGACACCGTCCGGCAGCTCCGGGCGCTGCGCCCCCGCGCGCTCGTCCTCACCTCCAGCCGCTTCGAGGCCGGCGCGCTCGGCGGGCGGCTGCTGAAGGAACTGCTCGCCTACGAGCGCGAAGGCGGCCGGATCGTCATCGTCGGCGGCACCGACATGCCGTTCAGCTCCATCGGCTTCGACGACCACGGCGCGGGCCGCGCGGCCGGCGCGTTCGCCGCGCGGTCCGGCCACCGGCGCGTCGCGATATTCGCCGGAAATCACGCGCGCATGAGCATGTCGGCCCGTGTCGCCGGAATTGTCCAAGGGCTCAGGGAAGGCGGCGTCGACGAGCGCGACATTCGCATTGTCGAATGCGAAGTCAGCCGTCAGGGCGGATTCGACGCGGCGGCCCGGCTGGCCGCCTCGGGAATGGCCGGGACGGACGCGGTCCTGGCCGTCAACGACGTCATCGCCATCGGCGCGTTGTCGGCTTTCCGGGCCGCCGGCGTGGCCGTTCCCGAGGACGTGTCGGTGACGGGGGTGGACGACATCCAGCTCGCGAGCGACGTGACGCCACGGCTGACGACCGTGTCGCTGCCGCTCGCCCGGGTCGGCGCGCTGTCGATCCGCCTCGCTCTGGCCAGGACGCCCCGGCTCCGGCGGCTGGTCGTACGCGGGGAGCTCGTTGTCCGGGAGAGCACCCGCTAGCCGGCCGAAGCGCCCGTCCACGCGCCGCACCCGCGTCCCTGCCGGGTGGTATGTCCGGGAGTGCCCGGTTGGGGCCACTCTCCGGAACAACTCTTGACGCTGCTGTAACAGCCGTGCAAACTGCGGAATACGTTTTCCCAACGGCGAAGCGCGCCCGCTCGCCGTGGCAGGAGGTTCCCCCATGATCACGTCGAGGAGGGCCGCATGAGCGCTCTCGGCGAGCTCCAGCGCATGCGCAAAGGCAGCGGCGGCACCCTCTCCGGCGGACGCGGCGGCGCGGGCCGTACCGGCGCGGACGGCACCGGCGGTCGCGACAGGAAGGTCGGCGACAGGAAGGACAACAAGGCCGCCTACCTGTTCCTGGCGCCCTGGTTCGTCGGCCTGCTGGTCGTCACCGCGGGCCCGATCGCCGCGTCCCTGGTGCTCGGGTTCACCGACTACAACCTGATCCAGCCGCCCGTCTTCAACGGCGTGGACAACTTCACCCGCATGCTGGCCGACACCCGCCTGCACAAGGCGCTCGGCGTGACGCTGACCTACGTGCTCGTCTCGGTGCCGCTCCAGCTCGCCTGCGCCCTCGGCCTCGCGCTGCTGCTGGACCGCGGGCTGCGCGGACTGCCCTTCTACCGGTCGGCGTTCTACCTGCCGTCGCTGCTCGGGTCGAGCGTCGCCATCGCCGTCCTGTGGCGGCAGATCTTCGGCGCGGAGGGCCTGTTCAACCAGGTGCTCGGGGTGTTCGGCGTGGAGGGGCGCGGGTGGATCTCCGACCCCGGCACGGCCCTGTCCACGCTCATCGTGCTCAACGTGTGGACGTTCGGGGCGCCGATGGTGATCTTCCTGGCGGGGCTGCGGCAGATCCCCGTGATGTACTACGAGGCCGCCGCCACGGACGGCGCGAGCAGGTGGACCCAGTTCCGGCGGATCACGATCCCGCTGCTGTCACCGATCGTGTTCTTCAACCTCGTGCTCCAGATCATCCACGCGTTCCAGTCGTTCACCCAGGCGTTCGTGGTCTCCGGCGGCAGCGGGGGGCCGTCCAACTCGACGCTCTTCTACACCCTGTACCTCTACCAGCGGGGATTCGGCAACTTCGACATGGGCTACGCGTCGGCGCTCGCCTGGCTGCTCCTGGTGATCATCGCCGGGTTCACCGCGGTCAACTTCTGGGCCGCCAAGTTCTGGGTGGTCTACGATGACTGACCCCCGCCGCCCCCTCCACCTCGGCCACGCCGTGCGCACCGTGCTCAAGCACGCCGGCCTCATCGCGCTCGCGCTGGTCATGCTCTACCCGGTGCTGTGGATGGTCGTCAGCTCGCTGCGGCCCAACAACGAGATCTTCCGCCGCCCCGGCCTGGTCCTCGACAGCCTCCAGACGCAGAACTACACCGAGGGCTGGAACGCGCTGACCGCGCCCTTCGGCCACTACCTGCTCAACTCCGCGATCCTCGTGCTGGCCTGCATCATCGGCAACCTGGTGTCGTGCTCGATGGCGGCCTACGCCTTCGCCCGCCTCGACTTCACCGGCAAGCGCCTGTGGTTCGCGATCATGCTCGGCACCATCATGCTGCCGATCCACGTGATCATCGTCCCGCAGTACATCCTGTTCTCCCAGCTCGACTGGGTGAACACGTTCCTCCCGCTGGTGGTGCCGAAGTTCCTCGCCACCGACGCGTTCTTCGTCTTCCTCATGGTGCAGTTCATCCGCGGCCTGCCGCGCGAGCTGGACGAGGCGGCCCGCATCGACGGCTGCGGCCATCCGCGGATCTTCGTGCGGATCATCCTGCCGCTCATGCTGCCGGCCCTCGCCACCACGGTCATCTTCACCTTCATCTGGACGTGGAACGACTTCTTCAGCCAGCTCATCTACCTGACCGACCCGGAGATGTACACCGTCCCGGTGGCGCTGCGCTCGTTCGTCGACTCGACGGTCGCCACCTCCTGGGGGTCCATGTTCGCGATGAGCGTCGTGTCCCTGGCCCCCGTCTTCCTCGCCTTCCTCGTCGGCCAGCGGTACCTCATCCGGGGCATCGCGACCACCGGCGGCAAGTGACCCCCTCGAAGGAACCCTCATGCGAGACTCACGCATCGGCCGCCCGCTCCGGGCGGCGGCACTGGCCACGGCGGCCGTGCTCATGCTCGGCGCCTGCGGCAGCGGCGGCGGCGCCGCGAGCCAGGAGTTGTCGGACAAGCCCGTCACCCTGCGCTTCACCTGGTGGGGCGCCGACGAGCGGCACAAACGCACCCAGCAGGTCATCGACCTGTTCCAGAAGAAGCACCCGAACATCACGGTCAAGGGCGAGTTCAAGGACTGGAACGGCTACTGGGAGAGCCTGGCCACCACCGTCGCCGCCAACGACGCGCCCGACGTCATCCAGATGGACGAGCTGTACCTGTCGTCGTACGCCGAGCGCGGCGCGCTGCTCGACCTGGGCACGGCCGCCAAGAACCTCAAGACCGCCGACTTCGACAAGTCCGCGCTGGACACCGGCGTCGTCAAGGGCAAGCAGTACGCGCTGCCCGTCGGCCTGTCCGCGTACGCGATGGTGGTCAACACCGGCCTGCTCGACACGTACAAGGTCAAGCTGCCCGACGACGCGAGCTGGTCGTGGGAGGACCTGAGGACGGTCGGCGCCGAGGTGTCGAAGGCCAGCGGCGGCAAGGTCAGCGGCGTCCAGTCCCTCGGCTTCGAGGCGGGCGGCCTGAACGTCTGGGCCCGCCAGGCCGGCGCCGCCCTGTTCGACGCCGACGGCAAGGTGGCGGTCCCGCCGGAGGTGCTGACCTCCTACTGGACCTACATCCGTGACCTGGCCAAGCAGGGCGTCACCCCGCCGCCGTCGGTGACCATCGAGCGGGCCGGCTCCGCGCTGGACCAGTCCGGTACGGCGACCAACACCTCGGCCTTCGCCACCTGGTGGAACACCCAGCTCACCTCGCTGACCGCGGCCAGCGGGTCGAAGCTGAAGCTGCTGGGACTGCCCGGCGAGGCGCAGGCCAAGTCCCCGGCCGCCTACTACAAGTCGTCCATGTACTGGTCGATCTCCTCGCGCAGCAAGCACCCGGCCGAGGCGGCGCTGTTCGTGGACTTCCTCGCCAACGACGAGGAGGCGGCGAACATCCTGCTGACCGACCGCGGCGTGCCCGCCAACAAGCGGATCCGGACGGCCATCACCCCCAAGCTGGCCGAGACCGACAAGGCCGCGGCCGAGTACCTCGACACCCTCAAGGTCGGCACCGCGCCGCGCGTCACCCCGAACGGCGCCAGCAACCTGGAGGCGATCATCAAGCGGCACACCGAGGAAGTGCTGTTCGACCGGATGACGCCCGAGCAGGCGGCCAAGTCGTTCATCACCGAGCTGCAGTCCGAGATCGACGGCGCCTGACGCCCACCCCACACAGGAGCTTCACCTTGTCTCAACGGAACTACCGGTCCGCGATCGTCGGCACCGGTGGGATCGCCACCGCCCACGCCCGCGCCGTCACCGGCTCGGGCGGCCGGGCACACCTCGCCGCCGCGGTCGACGTGGACCTCGAACGGGCTGAGGCGTTCGCCGGGACGTGGGAGATCCCCCGCGTCCACGCGAGCCTGACCGACCTGCTGCGCGAGGAGCAGGTGGACCTCGTCCACCTGTGCACCCCGCCCGAGCTGCACGCGCCGCTGGCGCTGGAGTGCCTGGAGGCGGGGGTGACGGCGCTGGTGGAGAAACCGCCGACGCTGTCGCTCGCCGAGATGGACACGCTCGTGGAGGCGGAGCGCCGCTCGTCCGCGCACGTCGCGACCGTCCTGCAGCACCGCTTCGGGGCGGGCGCCGTACGGCTGCGCCGCCTGGCCGGCGCCGGCGAGCTGGGCCGGCCGTTGCTGGCCACCTGCGCCACCCAGTGGTACCGCGACGAGGCGTACTTCGCGGTGCCCTGGCGCGGCACGTGGGAGAAGGAGGGCGGCGGGCCGACCATGGGGCACGGCATCCACCAGTTCGACCTGCTGCTCTCCGTGCTCGGGCCGTGGAGCGAGGTGACCGCGATCGCCGCCCGCCGGGCTCGCGACGTCGACACCGAGGACGTGTCGATGGCGCTGGTCACCTTCGACAGCGGCGCGGTCGCCACCGTGGTCAACTCGGTGGTGTCGCCGCGGCAGACCTCCGAGCTGCGCTTCGACTACGAGCACGCCACCGTCGAGGTGGAGCACCTGTACGGCTACACCGACGACGACTGGACCGTCACCCCGGCCCCCGGCCACGAGGACGTCGTCGCGCTGTGGAACCGCGAGCACGCCACCGTGCCGAGCGGCCACGAGGGCTGGTTCGCGGCGGTGCTCGACGCCCTCGACCGGGACGAGGCGCCGCCCGTCACGGTCGGCGACGCCCGGCGGACGATGGAGTTCGTCGCCGCCCTGTACGCCTCCGCCTTCACCGGCGAGCGCGTCCGCAGTGGACAGATCACGCCCGATCACCCGTTCGCGCCACGCATGGACGGGACGGGCACACCCTGGGAAAAGGTGAGGAATCCGTGACCCTTCAGGTCGACCACGCTCTCGGCCGGTCGGTCGCCGTCTCGGCGGGCGGCGTCCAGCTTCTCACCTACGTCTACCGGCCCGACACGCCCGTGCTGGAGTCGCCGAAGCCGTACCTGCACCCGATCCGCACGCTCGGCGGCGCGGAGGTGTCACTGTTCCGGCCGCACGACCACGTCTGGCACAAGGGCATCGCCTGGTCGCTGCCGCACGTGGGCGAGCACAACTTCTGGGGCGGCCCGACGTACGTCCACGGGCGGTTCTACGTGCAGCTCGACAACAACGGCAGCGCCACCCACCAGGAGATGACCACCCTGACGGCGCAGGGCGTCCGGGCCGGGATCGGGCACACCCTCGCCTGGACCTCGCAGGCCGGCGACCCGGTGATCGAGGAGCGGCGCGGGCTGGAGGTCTCCGTCCTCGACGACGCCACGTGGGCCCTGGTGTTCGACACGGCCATGACGAACGTGTCGGGCGCGCCGCTGGCCTTCGGCTCCCCGACCACGAAGGGCCGCGAGAACGCCGGCTACGGCGGCCTGTTCTGGCGCGGCCCGAGATCGTTCACCGGAGGCGTCATCCAGTCGCCCGCCGGGGCCGGCGGCGACGAGCTGCGCGGCACCCGCGCCGAGTGGTTCGGCTTCCGCGGCCGGCACGACGGGACCGGCGGCCACTCCACGATCGTCATGGTGGACGACACCGCGAACCCGCGGCATCCGCCGCAGTGGTTCGCGCGCACCGAGGAGTTCGCCTGCCTGTGCCCGGCGCCGTTCTTCAGCGAGGAGCTGGAGCTGCCGGACGGCGAGACGCTGCGCTTCCGGTACGCGGTCGTGGTGGCCGACGGCGACCGGGGCGAGGAGGGCACCGCGCTGCTGGCCGGGCGGGGCCGGGCGGCGCTCGCAGGGGAGGCGCCGGCATGACGTTCCCCGGCGGCACGTCGGTCAGCCGGTTGTCGGTCTACTCCGGCGTCTGCGCGGCCGACGGCCTGGCGGGCGGCACGCCGCACCTGCACACCGCCTCCACCGAGGCGTACGTGGTGATCGGCGGCAGCG